>JBAVWM010000172.1:0-8238 GCA_049697815.1 Methanoregula sp.
AATATCTATAGCATTGTGGTTCTATATAAATTTTGAGGAAATAGACGGCAACCAATCGCCTGAAATTGAGGCAGTTTTCTGAATAGAGCGCGAAATATCCCTTGAATTTATTAAATCGCCTTGATTATGGGAAATCAAAAAATTAATAAAACTGAAAACGGTTCGAATTCTCATCGTTATGAAAAGCATAAGGAAACAAGAAAGGGAAAAAAACCGGATACCTTTTTCCTCCCGTTATACCTAATCTTAACCATGAAGTGGGCACTCATCTCCGTGTGGGACAAGACCGGTATCATCGAACTTGCAAGGACGCTTACCGGGCAGAAATACAGCATCATGAGTTCCGGTGGGACTGGCAAAGCGCTTGGAGAGGCCGGCATAAAATTCACCGAGGTATCGAGTTATACCGGTTTTCCCGAGATGATGGACGGGCGGGTCAAGACCCTTCACCCCAAAGTGCACGGGGGATTATTGGGCCGACGGCAGATTGACGATACGGTGATGACCAAGTACGGCATCAACCACATTGATCTTCTTGTCGTCAACCTGTATCCCTTTGAAAAGATGTCTGCGCGGAACATGAAGCTCGATGAGCTCATCGAATACATTGATGTCGGCGGACCTGCAATGATCCGGGCGGCAGCAAAAAATTACAAGAATGTTACTGTTGTTGTCGATCCTTCAGACTACCCCTTGATATCCCGGTCAGTTACCGGTACCGGTATTACCGCTGAAGATCGGTTGATGCTGGCAAAGAAGGCATTTGCACGCACCGCTGCCTATGATGCTGCCATCAGCAATTATCTCTACCGGCTCGATACCGATTTCCCTTCGGTTCTCACGGTGCAATACACGGGAGGAAGGCCATTACGGTATGGAGAAAATCCCCACCAGAAGGCAGCAGTGTATGGTACCCGGGGAATCGCGGGTACTGAACCAGTCCAGGGTAAACAAATGTCCTATAATAATTACCTTGATGTTAATGCCGGTGTCGGTCTCGTGAGGGAATTTGACGAACCTGCAGCAGTTATCATGAAACACAATAATCCCTGCGGCGTTGCAGTCAACGCAGGAATATCCGATGCGTATATAGCTGCCCGTGACGTGGATCCTGCCTCAGCATACGGATCCGTGGTGTCCGTCAACCGCGAAGTCGATGGAAAGCTTGCCCAGGAGATCTGTAATACCTACGTGGAAGTGATTGTTGCCCCTGCCTATTCCTCAGACGCACTCAAGGTTATGAAAAAGAAAGAGAATATGCGTGTCCTTGTGCTCCCGGAAAAAACGGAATCTGATGAGATCCGTACGATTGATGGTGGTGTCCTTGTCCAGCGGACTCCTGCATACCTGGAGCACTGGAAAGTGATAACCGACCGGGACCCGACACCGGATGAGATGAAGGCACTCCAGCTGGCGTGGAAGGTCTGCAAACACGCCAAAAGTAACACAATCATCTTTGCTGATCAGAAACGCACGCTGGGAATAGGGGTCGGGCAGATGAGCCGCGTGGATTCGGCAAAGATTGCCATCGGCAAAGCCTGCGGATCGCTGAAAGGATCAGCGGTTGCATCAGATGCGTTTCTTCCTTTTCCGGATACACTTGAAGTTGCTGCGGAAGCCGGGGCGACCGCATTAGTCCAGCCGGGTGGATCCATCCGCGATAAGGAAGTTATTGAAGCAGCAAACCGCTTTCATATGGCAATGGTCTTTACGGGCGTACGGTACTTCAGGCACTGATTTTTGCAATTATTTTTCTTATCGAGTCTGAAATTTCAGATAAATATATATTCTGCGAAGTTGCCATACCTTATTTAAATCGTTTGTGGCCGATAGCCACTGATGGTTCCGAAATCGTGATTGTATCATTGTGGTGAATAATAAAATGGATTACGGAAGCATGGTTGGTGAATCCTTTGCATATGCAAAGGAGGCAGTTGTTGGAAAGTGGAACAAATGGTTAATGCTCATCATTGCGACTATCCTTCTGGGACTCCCCCTTATGGGGTACGTCTTGAAAGTTCTCCGCGGTGAGAAACCCGCCCCGGAAGTTGAAAACTGGGGGACCCTCTTCATCGATGGTATCAAGTTACTGATTGTTTATATTATCTGGATGATCCCGATTATTATTGTCTGGGCAATTCTTATGGCAGTCGGATTTGCCGGAGCAATGACCGGAGATCCGACTGCAGTAATGGCAGCGACCGGCACCCTGGTGATCGGTCTGCTGGTAATCTTGATCCTCTCTATTATCATTGGACTTTTTGCCATGATCGGCATTGTCCGGTTTGCACGGACAGGCAGCATCGGCGAAGCCTTCAACTTCTCTGCGATTCTTGCCACCATCAGGAAGATTGGATGGGTTCCCTACATCATCGCCATTATCGTATTGTTTGTTTGTGGTATCGTCTTCGGTATTGTTGTAGGTATCCTGATGATTATCCCGATCCTTGGCTGGTTGATATATCTCTGTTTGATTTCCCCTTGGGCCCTCTTTGTCACACGCTACGTCTGCCAGCTGTATGACAGCGCAGGTGCATGAATATAATATTTTTTTGCTTTTTGGGATGTTAATCTCCTTTATTGGCATGGGATCATTTTTATCCTGATAATCCGAAGATTAGCAAAACGGTGAGTCCCCATGGATTTTGGCTCAATACTTGACGATTCGTTCGCATATGCTAAAGACGGTGTCTGGGAGAAATGGACACGCTGGCTGATTCTGATCCTGAGCATGATCATCTTTCCGCTGATCCTGGGTTACGTCGTGAGAATATACCGCGGAGAACGACCGGCACCCGAACCGGGACAGTGGGGCAGCATGTTTGTGGATGGCCTGAAACTGCTTGTGGTCCAGATCCTCTATTGGGCTCCGGTTATCCTGCTGGTCATCCTTGCATTTATTCCCCTGGTATCAACTCTTGTCACATCGGGAATCTTGTCTCAGGACTTCAGCTCAATAGCCGATTCCCCGTCTGAACGATGGCTGGACAGTCACCCGGAACTTATTACGAATCTCCTGTTTGCGGGTGGTTTTATGGTACTCATCCTTATAGTTGCTATTATTATGGCAATAATCATAACCCTCTTCTCATTCCTCGGGATGGTCCGCTTTGCCCGGACACGTAGTATCAGCGAGGGATTTAATTTCTCCGAGATCCTTGCCCATATACGGCGTATTGGCTGGATCAACTATATCATTGCCCTGATTGCGATTACCATCATAGGGTATATCTTCGCTATGATCCTGAATTTCTTCTCGTTCATCCCGGTTATCGGCGTTTTCATAGAACTCCTTGTTATGGGGATACTGTATGTCCCGTTTATCCTGTTTTCCGCAAGGTTTTCCACGCTTGTCTACGATGCAGGAGAGGAAAAATCGCTGCAGGTATCCGGCCCGGACTGACACATTCCCGGTCAGCCCGTATCCTCTTTTTTTCAGGTTTTAAAAATTAGAGGTGTTGTTCCCCTACGGATATGGAGACTCTATTATCGCTGTATTGCGCCGAGGTTTGCCTGTTCAACGGTCCTGGCATACCGGGCAAGTACACCGGTGAGGGATCTGCGGGGCGGCTTCCAGGATTTTTTCCGCATATCAATCTCTTTTTTCGGGACATGGAGATCAATTTTTCTGGTATAGAGATCTACTTCGATCAGATCCCCTTCCTTGACAAATGCTATTGGTCCGCCAATCGCGGCTTCCGGTGCAACATGGCCGATACAGGGTCCCCGGGTTCCACCGGAAAACCGGCCGTCTGTTATAAGGATAACTTTCTTGAATCCCAGGCCCATCAGTGCCGATGTCGGCGAGAGCATCTCTGCCATACCGGGTCCGCCGCGGGGACCTTCATAGCGGATGATGAGCACATCCCCTTCCCGGATTTTCCTTGCAAGGATTGCTTTCATTGCCATATCCTCGCCATCGAACACCCGTGCCGGCCCCTTGTGTTTCCACATCCCCTTTGGCACGGCCGCACTTTTCACAACAGCGCCATCAGGTGCGAGTGTCCCTGACAAAACCTTGAGCCCGCCTTCCGTGTTTATCGGGTTTTTGAGGGTCCGGATTATCTCATCGTTCCGTATTTGTGCGACCTTGGCGATCTGGAGGATCTTCTTACCGGACACGGTCGGGTTATCATCCAGGTATTTCTCAAGCCGCTTCAGCACTGCCGGGATACCACCGGCACGATAAAGGGTCTGCATGGAATGCGGGCCTGATGGCTGCATATAGCAGATGTGGGGGATCTCATCTGAAAGGGCGCTGAAATCATCAAGGGAGAGGGGAATATCCGCTTCCATTGCGAGAGCCATAAGGTGCAGGACGGTATTTGTTGATCCGCCAAGCGCCATATCCACCCGTATCGCATTGCGGAGGCTCTTTTTCGTGATAATGTGCCGGGGCGTGATCCCTTTTTTTACGAGGGGCAGAATGGCTTCACCGGTTTCGCGTGCGATCCGCAACTTTGCGGCATCTACGGCAGGAATCGCAGCACAACCCGGCAGGGACATTCCCATTGCTTCCGTCATGCATGCCATGGTATTTGCCGTATACAGTCCCTGGCAGCTGCCGCATCCCGGCATGGCACACCGCTCAAGCTCGCACAGCGCGGGCTCACTCATTGTCCCGGCTGCCACTTTACCGACGCCTTCAAAGATTTCAATCAGCGAGAGTTCTTTCCCGTCCTGGAACCCCGAAAGCATCGGGCCCCCGGTGAGGACAATGGTCGGGATGTCGGTGCGGGCAGCTGCCATCAGCATGCCGGGCACGATCTTATCGCAGGTGCCGATACAGACAAGCCCGTCAAACCGGTGAGCCTGTGCCATCAGTTCTATGGAATCGGCAATATTCTCACGGGAGGGCAGGGAATACCGCATCCCCTCGTGCCCCATTGCGATACCGTCACAGATGCCGATAACGCCGAATTCGAATGGTACTCCACCTGCAGCAGTGATGCCTTCACGGACTTTTTCGGCAAGCTGTCGCAGGTGAATATGTCCCGGTACGATGGTATTGAACGCGTTTGCTATGCCGATGAACGGCAGTTCCATCTCACGATCGGTAACTCCCAATGAACGCAGGAGTGACCGGTTCGGTGCACGCTTGTATCCTGTTTTTACTTCATCACTGCGCATATGACCATTCCTGAACTGTTTTTAGATCTCTATTCACATTCCCATGATTTTATCTCTCGTATAAAAAACCGTAAAATCCGCACGGATTTTTCAGTTTTTTGAGAATACTGTTGCAGCCTCAATAAATTTATCAGCAAATACCGGCGTGAAATAGGCATGGGTGTAACAACCAAGAGCGTTCCATGAAACCAGCCCGTCTTTTCCCAGAATGATCCCTTTTCCCCGGGACAGGCAGATCGCATACCGCGCGTCAGCATCGGGATCCAGCCGGGAATAATGGAATTCATGACCGGTAATCCCAATCGATGATGGCATAAAGGGCACTTCCCCGCTACTTGTACCCTTCACGTACCCAAGAGCCTGTATCCGGGGGGTCATCTCTGCTGTCGATGGAAGTACCCCGCACATCCGGTAGGTTTTGTCGTTATAGATCTCTTTTGTGAGGTACATCAGTCCCCCGCACTCTGCATAGAGCGGCATGCCCCGTTCAGCTGCATGGTTCAGGTCACCTGTGCATGGTGAGGATTCAAGATTTGCAAGATGGAGTTCGGGATATCCCCCGCCAAGATATACCGCATCGACATCCGGTAAACGGTCGTGGATCGGACTGAAAAAAACCAATTTTGCACCAGTACGGGAAAGCAGGTCGAGATTGTCCTGGTAATAAAAACAGAACGCTTCATCGAAAGCTACGCCGATCGTACTACCACTTTTTTGGTTGCGTTTACCAGTACGGATCGTTTTTTCCAAGGGTGGTGCCAGACTTGCAGCTGCCTCAAGTGCATCCACATCGCAGGACTCTTCGATGATCCTTCCAAACTCTCTCATACTCCCTGCTTCATGGGCCATCTTGAGACCAAGGTGGCGGCTTTCTACTGCCAAGTCGTCCTTACGCGGGATGTACCCGAAAGCGGGAACCGTCAGGGACGCTTTTATCATCGTGCGGTGCCGGGAGCTGCCTATACGGTTGAAAATAACACCAGAGAATACGAGTGTCGGATCATACCGGCGATACCCGTCAATCAATGCATGGACACTGCGGGACATCCCTTTAGCATCCACCACAAGCACGACCGGAGCCTCCACGATCCGGGCAACATGGGCGGTACTTGCCAGGTCGGATCCATCCACTCCGTCATAGATACCCATGACACCTTCGATCACCGCGATATCAGCACCCAGCGTCGCCCGGATAAAGGTATCAATGCAGCCATCCTCTCCCATCATGAAGGGATCAAGGTTTCGTGAAATGCGTCCGCATATTTTCGTGTGATGGGATGGATCGATAAAATCCGGCCCGACCTTGAATGGCTGCACTTTGAGTCCCCGTGCAGTGAGTGCCGCCATGATACCACTTGCAATGGTTGTCTTGCCGCACCCGCTATGCGTGCCGGCGATGACGATGCGGGGGATGGAGGTCATGAAAGACTCCCGTTTACACCAGATTGTGGGCGGGTTTGAAGGTCAGCAGCCGGAATTTTTTCAGCTGATAAACACAGAAGATCAGACAGTGCAGGCCAACAACCCCCCATACCATATACCATTGCTATAACTCCTTCTATAATATGCATGAATATACCGGTTTTGTTCAATTCAATCGAACAAATTAACTTGACTTAATTCAATTATTTTTGTATCCAAACGTTAGGTTGTTCCCTATTAATATTTTACGAAAATCGGGAGAATCCGCCAGAATCTGGGGATTTTTTAGGGGTCTCAAATTTCATAGGAAAATGAGACAGAAAACGAACCGTCAGAGCAGAACAATGTTTGACAATATACACTATCGCTCTTTTATCATTATCCCATTTAAAAATTTCCGGAAGAATTTTTGCTTATTTTTTCCTGCTGTAATGATAAACCAGATACACGGCACCAATAATGCCGGCAAGAACCATTGAAAGGTAAATCGGATTCGAGAAGACCATGGTCAATCCTGTAGGGGAGATTACAGTAATATTGACTTTCATGGTATCAGAGATGTACGTATTTTCGATTGCATCCCTGTACCGGATTTCCGAATCAAGTCCGTATTCCTTGAGTGTGGCCGTCCGATCAACACTAATAACAAATGATAATGCCTTGGACTCTCCTGGTTTAAGATCCCCGATATAGGCAGTATCGTCATTACTGGTAAATGGATCAACAGCACTGATCCTGGCTTGTGCACTGTAGACCGCGGTATCCCCGGTGTTCTTGTACTCGACAGTAATGATCTTTTTATTGCCAGGATTCATCTCTGCTGATGGAGAAATTACCGTAAATTCAACTTTTCCCCCGACAGGTATGCCAACCGTATCGCTCCTTGAAGTGATAACGTCCCCTTCATAATTCTGGTAAACGACGAAAACATCAATAGGATAGGTCTGACGCTCTGCATCTCCTGAAACATTCACCTTATATCGGCAATCAACCGTACTCCCCGATGGGAAATCGCCAATATAGACGCTATTGTCTGTGGGTATAATGGGACTGTTGCCGTTCCTGAGAATCTTTACCACCGCTTTGGATCCGTCCTCAAAGCCGGTATTTTTTATTTTCATATCGATGAAACCCTCAGTACCAACGTTGAGGTGTTCCGGTACTGCAGAGATCACATCAACTGATAAAGCCGGTTTGATTTTGATGGGAATGAGCAGGGTTTCCTCTTTTGTTTTATAGTAGTACTTTATAGTATCCACACCATACTGTTCTGCCTCGTTAAAATAGGTATAGTTCAGTAAGAGGGGAATCTGATAAATACCGGCGGGGGCATCGGATTGGATCTTCGTGGAGAAAACGGCTTGGGTACTGCTTGCTCCTTTTAAATCGCCGAGCATCTGGGGATCAGATTTTATTACAACCGGAGCATCCCCGGCATTAAGGGCAGCAGTGAGGAATTTTGCCGTGTTTGGCTGATCATCACGGTCAACAATACCCGACTGGACGAACTTAACTTCATTCAACCCGGTATTTTCAATGACAACGAAAAGCTGAACATCATCTCCCGGCTTGAATTCATTTGTGCCGGAGATATAAGCTGAGATGTGTGGACTTCCCACCACATATTCTGATCCTGCCATCACAGGAGCAGTCAGGCAGATGAAGAATATACAGAAGATGTACATC
>JBAVWM010000173.1:0-5397 GCA_049697815.1 Methanoregula sp.
AAAAAAAAGCGGCAGTATCTCCTGCCGTACTTCATGTCAGGGCATCCCGGATGTACTATTCCCGATATGGTCGCACTTGCCGTGTATATCCGCGACAACAACCTGTATACCGAACAGGTGCAGGACTTCACGCCGACACCGATGAGCGTATCGAGCTGCATGTACTATACCGGCCTCAATCCTTTTACCCTGGAACCGGTGCATGTGCCCAAAGGACAGGAAAAGAAGATACAGCGGGCGCTGTTGCACTATCGGGATCCCCGGAACCACGGGCTTGTTACGGAAGGACTCAAGGTGGCAGGAAGAGAAGACCTGATCGGAAGCGGGAAACAATGCCTCGTGACCGGCGACGGCAGGCATTCCGGCCGGTCTAAAAAACACTACGCAGGCCGGGAAAAAAAGGGGTAATCTTCTGGCGTTCGTAGTTCCCGGAGTTACCAAAGGGCTCCCGGATTTTTAGTCCCGCCCGTAATCGTCTTCAAACCGGACAATATCATCTTCCTTGAGGTATTCGCCCAGCTGAACCTCGATGACTTCGAGAGGTATCACCCCGGGATTTTTCAGACGGTGCCGCATCCCGCTGCGGACAAATGTACTCTCTCCCTGGTGTAACAACCGGGTCTCCGTATTCAGGACCACCTCAGCAGTCCCGCTCACCACGATCCAGTGCTCTGAGCGGTGGTGGTGCAGCTGGAGGGAGAGTTTCTGGCCGGGCTTGACGGTGACCCTTTTTATCTTGTAGAACGGGGTGTCCTCGAGGACCGTATAGGATCCCCAGGGACGGTACACCTTCCGGTGGAATTTGGTCACCTCCAGATCCTGTTCATTGAAACGGCTGACCAGCTGCTTCACCTGCTCAGTCCGGGCAGTATCGCAGACAAGCAGCGCATCGACCGTGTCAACGACAATGAGGTCATGGACACCGATGAGACCGACATGTTTTCCCGGCGCATGAACATAATTATTGCGTGCGGCAAGGAACTCCGCCTTCCCGACGTTACCTTCCGGGTCGTGCTGTTCAACCTCGTAGAGTGCCTTGAATGTCCCGAGATCACTCCATGCGGTCTCCAGGGCAACGACAGCAACCTTTTTTGAGTGTTCCAGCAGTCCGTAATCGATGGATATCGGTTCGAGTTCTGTATAATTCGCCGGTGTATCACCGGCAAATGCAGCATACAGTTCCGGCCGGTATTTTTTCAGTTCCCCAAAAAAGCAGCCCGTCGACAGGAGGAATATGCCACTGTTCCAGAGATATCCTTTCTTTACATAGTCCTTGGCAGTCTTCTCATCGGGTTTCTCCCGGAATTCATCCACGACATTCCCTGTTCCCAGGCGCTTTCCCGGCCGGATATACCCGTAGCCGGTATGCGGGGAGGAGGGCCGGATCCCGAAGGTGACCAGGTTTTTTCTCGCAAGCGGCTCTGCTGCGCGGATCTGGTCAAGGGCGGCCTCCCCCAGCAGGTGATCACTGGGGAATACGACCGCGGTTGCCTGGGGAGAAATGGACCTGATGCGCTGCATTGCCCAGGCAATGGCCGGGAGGGTGTTTTTCCCTGCCGGCTCCGCGAGGAGGTGATCCTCTGCAATCGTCTGTCCCCGTTCCTCAGCCTGGTCCCGGACAAGATAGCGGTGGATCTCGTTTGTCACGACATAGATCTCATCCGGTGCCGAAAGCCGGGCAGCCCTCTCAAGGGTCTGCTGGAATAATGACTGGCCATCGAGCTGGATGAACTGTTTGGGGTAATATTCCCGGGAGAGCGGCCAGAGCCGCGTCCCGACACCTCCTGCAAGGATGATCGATTTCATGGTATGTCCATCTACCCAGGGTTTTTTTCCTGACAGCTCCGGGAATAGTGATACATAGTTCTGTCCGGAGTCCCCATTTATAGAATTCGATCCCGCGCCATCATAACGGGTTATCCGGATGGTATCCGGCAACCGGCGGGAAAACGGGGGCCGTCCCCGGGGATTCTGCTTTCCGGTCAAAGAACATCCGAAGCCAGAGTTCTGTGCATAGGATCCGCCATAGTTCCGGGGAATAAGCCGACTTCCCATCAAGGAATGCCTGATAATCGTTCATTACCGCTTCTGCATCCCAGTACGGTCGTGCCCGGAAACTGTCTGCCCTGAGCACGGCGAGCACGAACGGGCGGAGTGTTTCCTTCATCCAGATCTCTTCGGGCGTGACAAAGCCCATCTTATCCATCCGGCAGCGGATAGATTCCGGTATAATACCCTTTACGGCGCTCCGCAGGGCGATTTTTGTCACACCGTTCCGGATCTTCCGGTCAAGCGGGAGCGATGCCACATATTCCACAAGCCGGACATCGAGATAGGGAACACGGGATTCTAGGGAGAATGCCATGGAGTTCCGGTCCTCGTAATGGAGGAGTGCCGGCAGGTTGGTGGAACAGAGCTCGCGCCGGAGCACTTCGGCAAGGCTGCCGGCATAGCGGTCAACCGGAGGAACAGTTACCGTCATGAGGTTTCGCCGGGTCCGGCGGACAAGGAGTTGTCCTAACGCCGAACTGAAAAAACCGCGGTGGATCCGGAGGCTGCCCGTGATCTCCCGGAGCGCACGAGCTGCGTGGAACGAGTGCATCAGCCCCCGGATATAACTGAGCTGGTACGCGAGGTATCCTGCAAGGAGTTCGTCCGCTCCCTGCCCGTCAAGCACGACTTTCACGTTTTTTTGGGCGAGCCGCATCACGCAATACTGGGCATAGATGGAAAGTGACCCGAACGGTTCGTCCTGTACCCATACCAGCCGATCGATATCCTCCCACACCTGCTCCGGCGCCGGCTCGGTCCGGTGAGAATCAACCTCTGTTGCGTTCACGATCTCGTCGATATACCGGCTCTCATCGAAACGCTTGTCGGTAAATACTACCGAGAAGGTTTTCTGCCGGTCGCTGACACTTGCGGGGGCCTCGTCACGGATAAGGTTGTTGATGAGGACGGCAAGGGTCGAAGAGTCGATCCCTCCCGAAAGACAGGTGCCGACTGCGACATCGCTTCTGAGGTGGATGCGGGTGGCGTCGCGGAGCAGGTCAAGGAAGCGGCTTGTTTCCTGTTCATCACGGCCATCTGAACGGAGTGCGCCATTGATCGTTACAGACCAGTACTGGTATGGTGCGTGTGGCCCGTCTTTTGTGACAATGAGCGCATGGGCCGGTTCCAGCTGGAGTATCCCGTCAAACATTGTCCGGGCCGAGTGGTCCTGCACCCCCCATACGAGATAGGTGCCCAGTATCTCATTGTCCGGTGTCTTCCCGACATCCGGGTGCGACAGGAGCGCCTTGATCTCGGAAGCAAACAGGAATGATCCATCGATCTCTGTATAATAGAACGGTTTGATGCCGAACCGGTCGCGGGCACAGAAGAGCTGCTGTGACCGTTCGTCCCAGAGGGCAAATGCCCACATGCCATTGAACCGCTGGAGGCAGCCGGTACCCCACTCCTCATAGGCATGCAGGATCACCTCGGTATCAGACTGTGAATGGAAGCGATGCCCAATCCTTATCAACTCCTCGCGGAGCTCGACATAATTGTAAATCTCACCGTTGTATACCAGCCAGAGTGTTCCATCCTCATTGGTCATCGGCTGGAGACCTTCATCGGAAAGATCGATGATGGCAAGCCTGCGGTGAACCAGTCCCATGCAGCCCCGGATCTCTGTCCCGACACCGTCGGGTCCCCGGTGTATGAGCTGGTCTGACATCCGTGCCAGCAGTTCCCGGTCCGGTGCCTGCCCAAAAAAACAGTACTGCCCCGCAATGCCGCACATTATGGTTAAGGTGGGCGGTACGGGATTAAAAAGATGTGAGGGATCGTAAGAGAAATCCTCAAAGATACCCCGGGAGGGGCACCTTCGTCATCACCCTGGTAACCCACCGGAACGTAAAGCCCGTTCAGCGCCCGTATTGCTCTTACTTGTTCTTCCCAAAAAAAGAATCCGCGATCTGCTCCATAGTCACCGGCAGGGTCTTCTCGAACGGGACCGACCAGCCGAAAAGGATGGCATCTACGGTTGCCGTTCCCCGGATGGTAACCTGCACCCCGCCCTTCGCGATAAATGTCGCCAGTGCGCTGATGAGGGCGGCGTTCTGAGATGTGACCGGTATGTGAAGCACGGTACTGCCATTCCCGGCAATCTTCACCCGGCCGGTTTTGCCGGAAGCAAGCTGCTGGTCTGTTTGGCCGGCCCTGCACAGGACCACAAACCGGAGTTCGCGCAGGGTGATGCCCAGCGGGTTGGGGTTTTCCACGCGGATTGCCACGTCGAGATCAAGCGATGCAAGAGTGATCCTTGTAAGCCGGACCTCATCGAGGGTAACAACCGGATCGTTGAGCATGCGCATGGCAGGAACATTTGTCCCCAATACCCAAAAGGCTGCCAGTCGCGAGCGGCTCTTCTCTCATCCGTACTCTCTTCCGGGAGCAGTACTGCAAAAGCCAGTTCCCTCCCTCTCTGACCACAAAGCACTCTATCCATTCCCCCCCACTATTGTGCATCTTGACACATGAGGAGTTTTTTTACCATGTATTCGAGTTCCTTCCCCGGCAGGGACCCGGCTGCGCGGGTGCAACAAATAAAGTATGGTCATACCTCCCGCCCCTCCCGGATGGATCGCAGATTCTCGATATCGGGTGCGGGAGCGGCACCCAGACCCGGGATCTCGCAGCGCTCTCTACCGGCACGATAACCGCAGTGGATAATCACCAGCCGTTTCTCGACTTAATCAGAACACAATCCGTAAAGGATGGTACGGACGGGCGGATCGAAACGGTCTGCGCTTCGATGGATGCCCTCCCGTTCGAGAACGGGCAGTTCGATCTTATCTGGTCCGAGGGGGCTGTTTTCATCATAGGGTTTGAAAAGGGTATCAGGGCATGGAAACCGCTCGTGAAAAAAGGTGGATTCATCGTTGTCTCCGATGCTGCGTGGTTTGAACCAGACCCCCCTCACGATCTTGTGCAGTGGTGGGAGAAGGAGGGATACCTGCCCGGGACGGAAGATCAGCTTAAGGAGCAGGTCAGGGACGCAGGTCTTGAGCTTCTCGCCACGTACAGGCTTCCCGAAGCCGGCTGGTGGGAGCACTACTATGTCCCGATGCTTGCCCGGATAAAGCAGCTCAGGGAAACGCATGGGTCTGATCCTGCATGTGCCGCCATCCTGGATTCCTTCGAGTGCGAGGCTGAGAAATACCGAAAGTACAAGCGGTACTACGGGTATACGTTCTTCGTCATGCAGAACCCGTAACCCGGATACCAGAGAACCTTTCAGTGGTGCCCGGGCTTCTTTGAGCAGTGCGATGAGCAGCTGTCGATGGGGAAGTTCTCGCGCTTTATGGTCCACGGGAGGAGCGGGAGGATCAAGACACTCGATACCTATCG
>JBAVWM010000174.1:0-1636 GCA_049697815.1 Methanoregula sp.
GATGGGGGGGGGTGGGGGATCCCCTCCCCACCCCCCATCCTTTATTGGGAAGGATAGCCCCGCCACCTTGGTAGCGTAATACCCGTCGTTCTGTGGAACTTGCCATGTACTCCACCACAGTCGAAGATTTTCCCCATGAATAGTATCTCAGATTATTGATGGGGGCTGATGCCCCCATACCCCCTTTGGGATGGACGCCGCCGCCCCCGGCGGGGCGCCCCCGCGGCGGATCAGTGACTTTTATTTTTAGAGAATAGGTACGTGAGTAGCGCAAAACCCGACGGGCGTTTTGCGGGTATGGCATCGCAATCGATCTCCGGAAAAAAATTTTCAATCACCCCCTCCACCCCCTGCCTGAAAATTTTCAATCGCGATCCGATTGATCAGCCAACGTGCTCACGCCGGAGATTGGAAAAAATTGTAGGTTGTACACCCTTATTGTAGGTTAATTAACCTACAATCGCCTCCCAAACTAACACCCTGTGATCGCGATTAAAATTTTTTCAGCAGACCCTGGTACATCACAACACGATCAAATCAATCTGATTTTAGCAGGAATTGCCCCCGCAAGACGCTCCCCACAGCGGATCGGCGGCTTTTTATTTCCGGATGCAGGTAAGGAGCGCAAAACCCGATAAGACGTTTCACGTGTAGGGCATCACTAAAATATTCTTATAAAAATCGGAAATCCCGGAATGGATCCAAAAAGGTGGAAAAACCGGCGAACTCACGTCTCCGGTTCCTTTGCAAATTTCTTCCAGACCTGTTCCCGGTACACGGGCCCGCTGTTGTACGTACAGAAGGGGATCAGTTTTCCGTCCGGTGTGGCATAGTGGATGCAGCAGCGGTTGACCCGGTCAAGATCGTAATTATACCGGTCCATGAAATGCATGGTACCGATGAACAGCGCGTTCCAGTGGAATTCCTTCAGCGCCTCGAAGTTCTGGCCAATGAGGGTCTTTCCGATGATCTTCCAGAACTCGGTCGTGGTGCCCTGCTCGCTCTGCCTGACCGAACCATACATATTCTTCACTCCTTCGAGCAGTGTCTTGTACTTGTTGATTTTCCCTTCTTTTTTCAGGTTTTCCGACATCTGTTCGATCGATTCAAAGAATTTGTCCACGTTCACCATACGGTTCACGGGCACCATACCGTCTTCCTGCACGAACACGTACGTGGCTGCACCGCAATGCTGGTGTGCGGTGAAGCGGATCTGCGGCTTGCCCGTGTATGCCTCGACAAGATCAGAGAATGGCAGTACGCAGGGAACCGGGTAAAAATCATCCTTCCTGAGTATACCCGGCAGCTGCGCCTCGATCCTTTCGAGAACCTCGGGAATGGTGATACGGGATTTCCTGAGATCCTCATCGCTTGCGGCACCGGTGAATGCAATAGGCTGGAAGTTCACGCCCCGGATCACGGATACGTTATTGGCAGCGAAGCGGATGATGTCGCCGAGCTCGTGATCATTGCGGCCCCTGATGACAGTCGGGACCAGGACAACGCCGAGCCCGACCTGCTTTAGGTTCTCAACTGCTTTCAGGTGCATTTTCAGGTACGGGTTGGTATCTTCCGAGATCCCGTCGAAATGGAGATAGACCGTGCTGAGCCCGACCACCTTGAGCTGATGGGCATA
>JBAVWM010000175.1:0-35676 GCA_049697815.1 Methanoregula sp.
CGCCTACACAACCGTTGCCGCTACCAACAAAAAGACAGTTCCCGTTCGGACTGTTTCCATTACCAAAACAAGTACCAGCAGAACTCCCTGTTTCACACTCTACTGCGTCTCCTGAACCTGTTGGGTAACACATCTGTTGACCCTCCCCCCGGTTCAGATCGCTGATCCTCACGACACATGGTGGTGAATAGACCTGCCGTTCGTCAACGACGTCTCCAACCTTCGTCATCTTCTTCATTATTTTCCACGTAAAACTTTCATTGAGTACTATATGAATGAATCGGCATTTACCGATGAGGAGGAGACCGTAATTTAGAAAACGGGGAATTTTAGTTCCGCAGCCGGCTTTTCGGAAACACGCCCCGTTGATCTGCTTCGTTGCAGAGACTGTTGGGGGCAACAAGTTTCCCGCTATAGGAATAGTTTTGCGCAACACAGCCGGTCCGGCATTTCCTCGCGTGGATGCAGGAACCGCAGATGCCGCCGTAATCGCGGGCGTTATCCAGATCGCGGCGGAGGGCGAGGATCACGGGATGGTTGAGCCAGATCTCCCGGATACTGTCCCTCCCGAGCACCCCGTATACCAGCTCGGGGATGGTCTGCCCGATGCCGCAGAGGGCGATCTCGCCGGTCCCGAGGATACCGAGGATACCGCTGACACCGCAATCGCAGGTCTTCCCCTTCGACCGCCAGAGTTCATTGAACGGCATCAGGGCCGGGGGCATGGAAAGGAGGACCGGAATTGGGGATGAAGGACGGAGCTCATCGTTGACATACCGGGAAAGTGCAAGGCTTTCTTCAAAGTTGAGCGACTCCCCCTTCTCGTGCATCGCGATACCGCGGCCGGTCCGGGAGACCGGGTTGAACTTCACCGAGGCGGCCATGTGGTCTGCCGCAAGCCGGACCAGTTCCTCCATCCGGTCCCGGTTCCCCCGGTGGATGGACATGATCACCTGCGAATTGGTATACCCTGCGTCGACAAGATGATCAAGGCCCTGCAAGGCCCGGCTAAATGCACCCTTCACGCCACGGAATGTATCGTGCTCCACGGGATCCGGAGAATCCAGGCTCACCGATATGAAACTGACGTTGGTCTTCTCTTTCAGGTGCCTGGCCATCTCCGCAGTCATGAGTGTCCCGTTCGTCTCCATGTTCATCGAGATCCCTTCTTCCGTCAGCATGTCCACGATCTCCTCAAACTGCGGGTGGAGCATCGGTTCCCCGCCGGTCAGTTTCGCACTGGAGAGGCCGAGCGTCTTGGCCTCGGTCACGGCAGAGTGGAGGGCTCTCTGATCGATTGTCTTGCCGGGCATGGGTTTATTGCCGGAAAACTCGGGAGTTATCCAGCAGTGCCGGCAGCGGAGGTTGCAGCTTGCAGAAAGATAGAGATAGAACGCGTTCAGCCGGGGGACGCCGTCCGGCAGGGCCGGAGGGCGCTGTAGGCTCGTGCTGACAGGTTGTTCGGGTACATCACATAATGTCACTGACAATAATGTCACTGACACGCCTCCTCGTTCATAAAAATCCGGTAACAGGTGTTGGGATCGCGCCCGATAAGATTTCCAGTCCGTGCCATCACCGATGCCGGACACCCCCCGGCACAGAACCAGGCATACCGGCAGTCAGTACAGGAAGGAACAACGGTTATTGGCAGCTCACGTCTCAGCCTGACCGCGTTAATAGCCGGGGAGTGAAGCCATGCCTCCTTCAGCGGGTGCATTCCCATCACGCCCATGACAAGCTTGGGGAGCATATTACACGGCACCATCGTCCCGTCATGAAGCACCGCCATCTTGGAAAAGACCCCCCCGCAGCAGTTGAGCTTCCCGCGGCCGGGAATGCCGGTCTCACCGCGGGCAATGCGTTCTTCAATATCCTTTACAGCGTGAGCTTTCGTAAGCGGTCCTGCGTTTGCTGAGATCCTCCCGTTATACTTCTCGTTCAATGCCGTGAGGATCTTCATCGCCTGCAGCTGGTCCTCTTTTGAGAGAACAATGTTCTCCCCTTCACACTTTGCCGTTCCCATTGCTTCGGTCCCGTTGGTGCTGAAGCCAGAAAGACCGATGTCATCAAGGAGGAGCCGGGCGGTATTTTCCAGGTCGTCAATATTGTGGTGGTTCAGGGTCATCCGGACCGTAACCGGGAACCCGGCAGCCTTCAGGAGCCGCAGGCCCCGGATGGCCCGGTCGAAGCTTGCCGGGGGACGGGATTTATCGTGTACCTCCGCACAGGAACCGTCAATCGAGACCTGGACGGAGTCCATGCGGAGACGACGTTTGCCTTTTGAAAATGCAGAAATGACCTCTTCTGTGACAAGCGTCCCGTTCGTTAAGAGCCGGTACCGCATCCTGTTATCAACAACCCCGTCAATAATGGTGAAGAGATCGGACCGGACAAACGGTTCTCCTCCGGCAAGGGTAACCCTCCGGACCCCGAGGTCTCCTATCTCCTTGAGAAATGCCAGCCACTGTTCCGTGGGAAGGTCGGTATAACGCCCTTTCATACTGTCGGCATAGAAACAGTAGCGGCAGGAGAGGTTGCACCTGCCGGTCAGCTGAAGCTCTATCGTATCCGGCGCTGACGGGACGCCCCGTGGCGGCGCGGTGAGATCAGCGGTCAGGGGATATTCCTGCACCGGCATCCACCTCCAGAATATACTCAGGGTGGAGAGTGCAAATGAACGTTTCAGCGTCCCTGATAACAGCAGCTATATCGGGGGTATCGCGGAAGGTTGCCTGCAGGTGTGATGCTATCTCGTCCAGGCTCCGGGGCTGTGCGAGATAATACCATGTGGTAAGACCGGTACCGTTGATAAGGGTTGTAGTATCGGTATCTGCGTTAAAGAGAATCGCACCATCCCCTTCAGCCCTGCACGAGACCACAGGGTTTGCCACAAACCGGTCCTTGCTGCGGTGTTCTGACTGTTTTACCTCAATAACATCCTCTTTTATGGGTAATTTCTTCCGCTTCATAGATCTCTCCTTCCCATGAGGCCTGAATAAACGTTACCCCTTCCGGTGAGTCATGATCTCGTACCCTATGAATCCTTCTTCAGCAAGAAGATGGAGGAGCGAGAGGATATCCTCACCGACTTTGTCCGGAACATTCCGGAAACAGCTGCTGACAGCTGCAGTGATATCCGAAGGAGTGCGCCTGCCATCAATCTGTTTCCAGACCATCGTGCCTGTCGCGTTGAGCGCAAGCGCAGATCCCGTGTCGCAGTTGACGAGAACAAGTCCGCCATCAACATCTTCCTGGGAGATAACCGCAGGATTTGCAACGGGAATTGAACCAAGCTCTGTCTGGTCAACCATTATTCCTGAATATGTTTATTGTTTTGGTAAAAATACATGATGTTATCCTCATCGCAGGGACAGGGCCGGAATCATCGCGCTGAAATCAGGCAAAAAATACCGGAAAAACCTGCAGATGCCCTGATGGCACGGGGGAAATAATTTACCGTTCCGGTAACTACCTACATTATTGTGACTCCCGACCTTTTTCCCATGGGGTACAAGGATGGATTTGAACCGGCTGGTGAGGTGTTTCCTGGACCGGGGGCTTTTGTTTGCGCTGAAGATCCGGCGGGGCAGTGCCCAAAAAAATGCCGTTGTAGTTCATTCACGGTCTGTTCGCACCGGCAACAGGGAATTGTGCCACCATGAGCCTATCCGAAACCCTTCCGGCCCTTTCCCGCGAATGGTCTTCGATGAGGATTATCATTGTCCGGGCAGTCAGGCTCGTCTTTAAGCATACCCCGGGATGGACGCTCCTCTCCCTTCTCCTCATTTTCGTGATGGGGTTGCTCCCGCTTGCCGGCCTTTTTGTCATGAAACTGATGGTGGACACGGTATCGGCCGGAATCGCGGCGACAGATAAGGCACCGCTGGTCAGCTATCTCGCGCTTCTTATCATCATTGCAGCGACGATCTCCATTATCACCGTGTTGTTCAGGGCGCTTTCTTCCTATGCAACGGAAGTCCAGTCCATCCGGATGAGCGAGGTCATCTCCGATATGATCCAGAGCCATTCCATCAGCCTCGACCTTGCCTATTACGAGAATCCCGAGTATTTCAACACCCTGCACCGGGCCCAGCTGGAAGGTCCCACCCGCCCGGCAAAAATTGTGAGCGATATTGTCCAGGTCGCCCAGAGCTGTATCTCTCTTGGGGCTGTGGGTGCTGTCATCATCACGTTCTCTCCCCTTGCGGGAGTTGTCCTTGTATTCGCGGCCATTCCCGCGGCAGCCCTCCGCCTCTGGTATTCAAGACGGTTCTATGAACTCCAGCAGCACCAGACAGAATCTGAACGAAAAAGCAGCTATTACCACCGTATGATGTCCGGGATATACCATGCAAAGGAAGTCCGGCTCTTTGGTCTCGGCCCCTATTTCAAGGAGACATATCGTGACCTTCAGGAGCCCCTCCATCGGGCCCGGCTTGCCCTGTTGCGTTCCCGGGTGACCCTGGATATCGTGGCTCAGGGGTTCATCACGGCAGCAATCTTTGGTTCTTTTGCCGTCATCGCGCTGATGGCCCTGGAGGGGACCGTTACGCTTGGTGATATGGTGGTGTATTTTATGGCGTTCCAGATGTGTATCGGCTATGTCCAGTCCATTTTCGGGAACCTTGGTGCACTCTACGAAGATCAGCTTTTCCTCCGCAATCTCTTCCTGTTCCTCGATCTTCAGCCAGGAATCGCCGCCCCGGCACACCCGGTCCCGCTCAACAAACCCCTCCGTGAAGGAGTCCAGGTGGAGAATGTGACATTTACGTACGCCGGCGCAAAAGCACCTGCTCTGATAAACGTGAACCTGACCCTGCATCCGGGCGAAGTGATAGCCTTTGTCGGGGGAAACGGTGCAGGAAAGAGCACGCTTGTCAAACTCATCTGCCGGCTGTACTCCCCCGATACCGGGAAGATCCTGGCGGATGGACAGGATCTTTCAGAAGTCAGTCCTGAAGACTGGCAGAGCCGTCTCACCGTCCTCTTCCAGGATTATGTACATTACAACATGACCGTGCGGGAGAATATCTGGCTGGCAGATATCACCCGTTCTTACGATTCCCCGGATATTGCTAGGGCCGCCGAGAAGGCGGATGTGGATGCGGTCATTAACCGGTTTCCTCATACCTACCGCACAATGCTCGGACATAGTTTTTCAGGAGGACAGGAACTGAGCACCGGAGAATGGCAGAAGATTGCGCTTGCCCGGGCATTTTTTCGGAACGCTGAAATTGTTATCCTTGACGAACCGGCAAGTTCCCTCGATGCTCTTGCAGAGGCAGAGATCTTCAGAAAATTCAAGGAGATCGTTGGCGGGAGATCGGCGATACTCATCAGTCACCGGTTCTCCACGGTGCTGATGGCGGATCGTATTTATGTCCTTGATAGAGGGCAGGTTGTTGAACAAGGGACCCATGCCGAACTCATGTCCCGGAACGGGTGGTATGCCACGATGTTCCATGCACAGGCAGATGCTTACCGGGAATCTTCATCCTGACACCCGGGAGCGGTGTGTACCTCCTATAGGCAGTAAGTATTAGCAGGGTTCAACCGGAGGTGGTGGGAATTGTCCCTTCCTGGATTGGGAGACACGGCGATTTGGAATACGGGAAAATCTGCTGCCGGTTATGGATGTAGCGCGGAAAATTCTGCGGACATCGTTGGTTGTTCGTTGGGCAGCAGCGGATCGAATGACTCCTTTTTAATCGTCTGCCTTTTTTGTATCTCCCTGATTCCAGGGGGGTCGGCTCCGGCAGAAAGGCGGTATAATGCGAATACTCCTGAGGAAGAACATTCCCCGGCATGCTGATGCGATTCCTTAACACGCACTCTGGCTTCGAGCGATATCTGTCCGTATTGTCATACAGTTCTGCGTTACGGAGAGTGGGTCTGCTTCCGGGAGAAAGGGTTCATCATATTTAAATAACATCAGAAGAAAAAATGGAGTGATTGAAATGGATGAGCCGTCAAAGGATTCTGGTGTGTGCGATTCGCGTGCCGTCTATATTCCGCCGTGTGTGGTAAGGATCAGCGATCTGAACCGGGGTGAGGGTCAACAGGCATGCACGCCGACAGGCTCAGGAGATACAGAGTGGTGTGAACAAGGGAATTCTGCGGGTTTTGCATGCAATCCCGGCATGAGCGGAGATTGTCCAAAACTTTGACGAGAAATCGTAATCTGATTTTTTTCAATGGATATATGACTCTTTTTTGATTATGTACCAGGCTGACACACCCGGGCATTTGTACCAGACAGGGAAAAAAGAACTTTAATTATCTGTCTATGACGAGATATCAATAGGTTGAATGTATGGAGTATTTCAGTGATTTTTCTTCCATCCATTACCGGGATCCCAGGGATAAGGATTATATTGACAATATGCAGTTACCCGTTCACCGGTGGTTCAGGTTTCCCGGCGCTTTTTCAGCGATCTGGACAGCGAAGATCATGCACTGGTACGCAGAACAACAGGGAATTCCTCCGGAAGAAATTACGGTGCTGGATCCCTTTGCCGGTTCGGGGACAACCGTTCTTGTCGCAGAGAGAATGGGCATGCCTGCGTATGGGATCGAAGCACACCCCGTCCTTTTGAGGATCGCACAAACGAAACTCCTCTGGGATACTGAACCTGAAAAATTCAGAGATTTTTCCGGAAAAATTCTCCGGTGTGTAAAAAACGAAAACAGTGAGATGAAAGAATATCCCCGTGAAATTCATACTCTCTATACAAAAGATATTCTGTCCAGACTGAATGCCTTACGGTGTGCCTGGGAAAAGCTGGATGACGAAACGCCGGAATCGCACCTTGCATGGTTAGCCATCACCGAGATTTTGCATTATGCTTCCTCTAAAAGGAGAGATTCTCCAGAGACTCCATTGCACGATAAAACCGGAACTCTCCAGAAAAATCCCCGTGATCTTTTTTTGGCGCAGGTGAACAGGATGCTTGAGGATATGACAGTATTTCAGGGTACCGCAAAAAAAACCGGTAAAATCTTTTTGGGAGATTCACGGTTCGATACACAGATCTCTGATAATACGATCTCCCTTGTAATCACAGCACCTCCCTTTTTAAACAACTTTGATTATGCCAGCGCTTCACTACGGGAATCAGGCTTTTGGGGAATTCATGATAACGAGGGTAATCTTCAGGAAAAACTCCGGAAGGATCTGGTCCGTACTTTTACCCGGCGGGTATCTTCAGAAACAGAGGAAAAGGAACGGTATCTGGAAACGCTGAAAAACACGCCCATATCTGGTGAAATTAAAAAAATTGCTGAATTGCTTGAAGAAAAACGAAAGAGTTCCAGCGATAAAAAATACTATCATGTCATGATGCCCGCATACTTCTCTGATCTTTTTTGTGTCTGGAAAAACCTGCGAAGGATGTGCAAAGAGGATTGTACGATTGCTTTTGTGATCAGTGATTCTGCTCATCACGGGGTTCATATCCCAACGGAGGAATGGATGGGAAAACTGGCAATGGCATCGGGTTTCAAAGAATATCATTTTGTGAAAACCCGAACCCAGAATACACAATGGATACCGGAAAAGGAAAAAGATCCCGTACCTTTAAGGGAAGGAATATTATGGGTACGATAATCCGGACCTGACGAAATCCTTACATTAATTTTCTTAAGGGAATAAAATCAGGAGACCGGCGATCCTCGTAAGTCGCCGGTTCTGGATGGGCTGATGGTGGATCGTATCTATGCTCTCAGGGACGGGCAGAAACATTGAACAGGAGATACAAACCTGGCTTATGGCCGGGAAAAGCACGAAGAAACAACCTGCCATCAGAGGCACTTCACGATACTAATCCAGCGCCGTACATGTGCTGCCGGGATGTCAAGAGAGGACCTGTTGCTGCGGTACTTTGTCATCAGGTGGGCCGGGGGAATAATGAGACGATAACAATAGTCCACCTTCTCCCGGATCCCGGGCAGCCCTTCCAGATGGAGATGCATCAGGGAACGGCGGGATGTCTCCTGCGTGATCGCATATTTCCACAGCCGCCTCTCCCGTGGTGAGGGTTCGGGCCACGTCGCGGGATCTGAGTATGGATGCGGGAGGGCAGATCCCATCCAGAGTCCGGCCTCCTGGAGCGCAAGCTCCAGGGGGATCCTGAGGTGACATTGTACGCTTTGGGAGAGAAGGGTCTCCCAGTCCTCCGGTGCATGTAACTGCCGCGAGAGCCGGGCAATATCTCCTATCCAGTCGAGCCGGACATGATTATGCTGTATCATGTTGTGGAATACCAGATAGAGGAGGTGATCCACCGGGCTCATGGTCTCAAATGAGAGATCCTGTGCGCTGACGGCGATCTTATGATCGAATGCCGCGTCGACCCATGAAGCCGCAAAAAAATTAAACCCGAAGTCCGGGTTCCAGTGGATCTCCGTGAGTACCCCCGGTCCGTGGGGTAAAAATGCCTGATGGTGGAATGCATGGCGCGAGATGCGGAATGTGCGGGCTGTCGTGGTATATCCAAGGTCAGCCATCACCTCTTCGCACCGTTCAAAATCACGGGGTTTCACGAGCAGGTCGATATCGCTTGACTGGCGGAGCGATGGATCGGAATAGAGCGTCCGTGCCAGGGCAGGCCCTTTTATCAGGAGGACCGGTATCCCCGCTTCCTGAAGTGCGGAGATAATTGTGCTGCACTGCCTGCCAGTAAGTATCGTGCGTGCTTTTCCGCTCAGCCTTGCCTGTCTGAGGTCCGAGAGGACTGCAGGAGGCGGCCGGTATTCTTCCGGCCATGCAGCAACCGTTGCAGCAACGAGAGGGATAATCCAGTGGGATCGCAAAAGGGAGAGCAGGTTATTCCAGTCATTGGATGAGACCCGGGGGGGCGGGGATGGGATATCCCGTAAAACCCCTGTAAGGTAGATCAGGAGATCATCCGGAATGGACAGGATCGCGTTCGGTACCTCACCGGCTAGGGGATGGGACTGGTGGAACAAACGAAGAGTGCCCGGCGGGGGAATGGAGCCACGATCGGATGAATAATTCCCGGGTATAGGTATCATTGGTCTGGACCGTCCCAAAAAAAACACTATCACATAATGATTGTACAAAAGGAATAAAAGATTCCTCTTTGCGGTATAATTTTGCAGGAGATTTCCTTCTTCTGGCTCTGGAATATACGGGGTTTCAGATCAGCTCCGAACCTTCGTTTGAGGACAGGGAGCCCGGGTTTTTTAGTACCTTTTTATTAAACTGTACACTCTAACAAACGCAGAGGGATGAACCCGCAGACATTGAAGAGAGAGCCCCGCCCCGTGTTTTCCGTTGGCATTTCTCTGCGCCGATGGGGATACGGGATATTTTTTACCAATATCTTCCTTTCATGACTAAAATTGGAAATCTGTCATACAGATATCTGCTTGTAAACGGTAGTGGATGATTATTCATTTCTGCTAAAAATCGCGATCACGAATAAGGCCGGAGACGTGTCATCTGTCTGCCCGGGTTGATTGCAACCATTCATATCGTATTTGCACCAAGAAGGTACTTCAGGAATACCGGGAATAACGTAAGATGAGTCCTGCTCGGGAATATCGGAGACGATTCGAAACAGATAGCAAATCCAGGGAAGGGATAATTTCCGGGCTATTCTGTAATACTATTTTTTTTAATGAGAGGAGGGTATGATTACGTTAGATTTTTCGCGTAAGGGAATACAGGCTGGAATCATAGTCCTCATAATTCTACCGGCGATAATTACTGCGTTATATATCATAAGATTCGGTGTAAATGTGATCTTTTGGGATCAATGGGGGTTTTTCGGAACTACCCTCGCCCACTGGTATGAGGGCACATTATCGTTTCAGGATCTTTTCCATCAGACGAATGAGAACCGGATGTTTTTTCCCAAAATACTGATGATCGGGATTGCCAGTGTTACTTCATACAATACCATTGCCGAGATGGCCTGCTCATTTATTCTTCTGCTTATTAATTTGGCTCTTCTTTATACCATATGTTCAACGGGAAAAAAATGGTCGTGGGAATATCTGGTGTTCTTCATTCCGGTTGTATGGCTTTTTCTCTCCATTCATCAGTGGGAGAACCTGCTCATGGGTTTCCAGATATCTTTTTTTCTTTGCGTAACCGGGGTTCTTATTGCCATTTCCTTTCTTGAAAGGTGTAACGGAATTGACTGGAATCTTGGTCTGGGAATAGTGGGGGGTGTCCTCTCCAGTTTTTCCGCCATGTTTGGGCTCATGATATGGCCGACAGGGCTTGCACTCCTGCTTTTAAAGGAAAGGCGAAACCCACGTGAGATATCTGGTTGGCTGATTGCGGCAATTGTTACAATCCTTATATTTTTTAATGGTTGGGTACGATCAGAAAATAAACCCTCTCTTTTTTATGTTCTCTCGAAACCGGTTGAGGCGACTGGATTTTTTTTCGCATTAACAGCGAATTCCTTTGGATTCAATATGAGTGTAATCGGTGAATATCCTGCAATACTCGTGGGCATACTCTTTTTTTTCATCCTTGGTTTCACGCTCTATCGCGCTTATGGCATTGGAATAATCCGGGCCAATGCCGGTATCATTGCACTCATTGTCTTTGCCCTCTTATCAGAAGTAATGGTAACCGCCGGAAGAGGAGGTTTTGGAATAATTCAAACAACCACATCGAGATATGTGACGTTTACCGTTTTCGGAATCATCGGCACGTATCTTCTTTTTATCAATCTTAAGGAATTTTGTTGTAAGGACGATCTATGGTTAAAGCGGGTCTTTTGTCTTTTCTGCATATTAATTCTTGCAGGAATAATTATCGGAATGGGAGAGGGATTGGTTCTCGGTGAAAAAACAAGAGTACAGCGTCAGGAAATGCGGGAGATTCTCATCTCCTATCCAACAGCCTCCGATTCGTCTCTGAAAATGCTTCACCCTGATCAGCAACTTGTACGAAAATGGGCGCCGGTTCTTAAAAAATATCAATTAAATGTTTTTGCCGGAAATTACACTACTCCCTTGCACAGTACCTGATGGCATGAAAACGATCAACCCATTCCGCATGAACAACAAACCAGAGTAATACATTTTTGTTGGTGTTTCTTCAGGCTGAAAGGAAAAAAACCAGGAGAGCAAATGAAAAGAAGGCCGGCAAAGGGCGACGGACGACTCAATCCGCATTATACGAATTCGTCGACAAGGTTGCAGGGAATAATCCCGCTCTTTTTTCATCAGCAACGATGAATCATACCAATCCCAACAAAACGAGGGTGTGCTTGAGATAGAGGGCTCCGAATAAATCAGAAGATAACTGAGTGCAGTTTCACCCGCCGCCATCTGGATCCTGATATCCTGGTCTTGCATACGAGATATACCATGGACAAACGATATCCCGATGATGAAATCTCATCATGGTGTACTGCTGGCAATTCTGTCGATGAGCTCAAGAAAAACCCTGGAAAGAGTCTTGCGCTGGTTCCCTGTTGGGAGTACGAGTGTAATCTGGACTTGTGGGAAGACGGCCGGTGCTGCCAGATCGAACGGGTCGGGAAGCATGGCAGGATGGAGCTTCCTTCTACGCCAGCAGCGGGGAATAATCCCCCTCTTTTTTGTGTACGAGATAACTGGTGAGATGCAGACACCCGGTCATTTTCACTCGTCCTCATTTCGTTCGCATGTGCTCACTCCACGCCTGCTCGCTTCTCATCACCGTGCTATTTCTCACGGTTGATTGTCAGGAAGATGACACCCCTTGCTTGTCGCGATGCTCCGGTGCCAGCGGCTGCGCCGCTACGCGAGGACATGGCAGTACACTACCTTTTGATCTCCACCGCCACTTCATTCCGTCGCAGGAAACCGGTTGTCCAGGGTGGATTGTACCGCATCAGGAATGGACCGCCGACCGGCTCAATTGCGGCCTTCTTCAGCCCTTCAAGCAGGCTGAAAAGGCCAAGTGTATCTGCGGAACATGCCCGACGTCCACGAAGTGCGCAATAAACGCTCAAGAGGGGTTTTACTGCGCAGTTGGCAAGAGCTTTATGTGTATCACCTTTGATAAGGGATGCACGTGTCCGACCTGTCCCGTAACGTCAGACCTCGGGCTCAAGTACCATGATTATTGTCTGAAGGGTTCAGAAAAAACGCAGCGCTATGAAAAAACAGTCTGGGGAGCAAAAATCCTCTGATTCCTTTTTACCGTGAAAAACGCTTCGTAGAGATCCGCAGCCTTCCCTAGGGTGAGCGGGGGACAGAGCCGGGTTTTGATCTTCCCGGGCTTCGGCTGTAATCGCAGACCTGCCGGAAGAGATTACCGATCGCGGGAGGGATGTGTGGGGCAGGAAACGATCGTCTGTAAAGCATGTTCGGGAACCAGGTACCTGAGCGCTTTTTTTGTCCTCAAACACCTGTCTGAATCACCGGCAGCGTTGCCTTTCAGATCCTTACTAAGCCTCTCTGCATCTTCCCAGGTATCAATATCATAACAAGGCGGCAGCAGCTCCCAGGTTATTCCAGCTTCCTGAGCACGCCGTATTGTCCGGTCCAGTACCTGTGATGTGCTCCAGGGAATTCCCGCAAATAGCGTCGGTGCACAGAAACGTAATCCTATCAGGTAATACCCTCCGTCATCGCATGGCCCGAGCACAACATCAATCTCATCCAACCGTGCGATTGCACTCCTGATAACATCCTGCGGCAGATGGGGTGTATCGCTCGCAAGGATGATGACCTTCCGGTATCCCCGTAAAAACACCTGGTGGGAGATCCGTGAGAGCCGGTCTCCCAGGTCCCCCCTTCCCTGCGGGATGCATTTCACGGCAGAAGACACGATGCGGGAGAAGAAGTCCCGGGCAGTATCGGGATCGTACGCTACCAAAAGATCGGTGTGTTCAATGCCGGAAACAAGGGAGACCGTGTCAAGGAAAAATGCTTCATGGAGATCCGCAGCCTGTCCCGGGCTCAGCGGTGGACAGAGCCGGGTCTTGACCTTCCCGGGCTCCGGTTGTTTTGCCATGACAACGATGGCGCATAACGGCTGGTTCAGGTCCCGGTCTTGCGTGCAACCCATCGTCCGCGCCCGACAATACCCTCGTGGGCTGCGTTTTCCCAGAGAGCTATCCCATCTTCAACCGCTGAAAAAAAACTGTCGCCGAATTGCCGGATGATTTCCGGCCGGAGTTCTCCCTGGATCCTCGAACGGTACATCGTGAACTGTTCTGCAAAATCCCTGCTCAGATCATCAGCAGCGGTCACCTCCCAGCCGTTCTCTTCAAGTAACCGCGGGTAGCCTTCAGATGTCTCCAGGTAAGGGAAGAGCATGAAGCTCAAGAGCGGATCGAGATTTCGGTCAGGAACATCCCGCAGCTGGATCCAGTCCGTGAATGCAATAATACCCCCGGTTTTTGTCACCCGGGCTGCTTCACGGATCAACCGTGCCTTGTCGGTAACATAGCACCAGGCATCCTGGCCCCAGACCGTATCAAAAGACGATTGCCTGAAAGGAAGGTCGAGCGCATTTCCGAGCCGGAATGTTACCCGGCCATCGAGACCGGCAGCCGCCGTCCTCCGTGTAGCCTCATCCACCATTGCCGGTGTTGCATCGATTCCTGTAACCCGGCACCCGAACTCTGCAGCGAGATGGCGGGCGGGTCCCCCCAGGGCGCTGCAGATGTCCAGCACCCGGTCATCTTTTGTTATCCCTGCCAGAACTGCCAGTTGCCGGGTAGCTATCGTACCGCCGATATGGATTTCGTCTCCCATCACCATTTCCCACAGGGTGCCGACTGCCCCCGCGTAGGCTTCGCTGACTTCTGCTATGCTGATATCAATATGCTTTTTCATCTTGTTACCTCTTCTTTGACCCTGCAATTGGGGTCATCTGCCATAAGGTCCCCTGTTGTATAGAATGCCGTAGCCCGGCACCCCCAGCAGATCGGCCGGTTTTTACAGCTGCTGCACCCGTCTCCGCTTCCCTCAGCCCGGAGCGGGAGAAAGAGCAACTCTCTCCGGTGCCGGCTGATAATCTCTGCAAAGGGCAGGTGATGCACATTCCCGAATCCCTGCCGGATGACAGAACACGGGGTTACATCCCCTTCAACCTTGATGCAGACGGTCCCGCCGCAGTAATACTTGTTCACGTCCATCGAGCTCATCGAGAGATCCGATCCGGGATAGTTAACACGGTCCCGGACACTGATGGCATGCCGGATCTGAGGTCCTGAGGGAACCCATTCCGGGTGCTCTTTGCCAAGGCCAGCCATACAGATCTGGGTCAGGCAGGTCCTGATTCCTTTATCGGAGAAGGAGCAGATGGTGCGTTCCACATCCTTACCCGCGAGCGGGCGGGTGAACGTGATACAGTTGATCATGTCCCGGGATTGTTTTCCGGCATCGAGAAGATTTTCCACGCCGTGGAGCACGGACCGGATTTTGGTCCCGGGATCTCCGGTATGAAGTACCTGGTAAATCTCTTCATCCAGGCTGTCAAGGTGGACACTGACAAAACCCCCGGAAGTTACCTCTGCAACCTGCTGTGCAACCCGGGGATCAGCAAGAGGGATACCGCTCGTCCAGATGTTGTTGATGAGCCCCAGCTCCTGTGCTGCATGCGCAAGCTCGTACCAGTCCTTCCGCATGAGCGGGTCTCCCCCGAGCCAGTCGATTGCCCGGACTCCCGCTTCCTTTACCTCGTGAAGGATACGGTGAATGCTGGCCGCGGGAAGTTCAGCAGAGAGGGGATTCTGGGCTGATGCATAACAGTACCGGCAGCCTCCCTCACAGGAAAGGCAGGATTCGATTTGTACTGCATAGACCAGGTTTTTTTCAAAAAACCTGATGACTTCTGCATGGTCAGGATGAAAACACCCGTGGATGAAGACTGCACCGGGATATCCCGGGATCGGTGTACCGCTCACGAATGCCGGTTCCGGTCGTTCTTTTGCCGGTGACGGGGACTGAACTTCCATCACCTCTCACTGCCCGAAGATGCCAATCGATACCAGGGGGATGATCAGCATCAGAACAGCCCAGTAAAATCCTGCCCGTGTGACACTGAATCCCCGGATGTCTTTCACATATCGCTCGGCTATAGCAATTACCACGAGGACAAGGATCATCACATTGAAGATAGTAGTCGAGTATTCGTGCTCTACCGGGAGGTAGGTGAGGTATGGGGCGGAATGGGTCCACCGTATCATGAAAAAAATCAAGGGCATGTGGGCAATGCCGAGATACGTAAGGACCGGGAGGTGGATCTTCAGCCAGAATCCCGATTTCGGATCAGGAGTGATAAGTGGCCGCTTCAACCGCCATTCCCCTGCCACCACGATGAGAAGGAGCCCCAGCAATGCCAGTTCAATGAGCGTGGCGGTCATCCCTGACCAGTATGCAAGTTCTGTCGGAATGGTAATAAAGGAGGCGATCATTGAGATGATCCATGTGGATACCGATGGCCGGTAATACGCAATCCCGACCATGATAAGGATAAGGGCGAACGCAAAATTGTGGGCCCACCGAACATCTGCCTCATACAGGTTGAAGGCAGGGCCGAGCCAGAATAAGAGCCACGCCACACCCAGGAGGAAAATACCGGTCCCAGTTGTCATCCACTGCCCGGGTTCGAATTTCATGGAAGGGGAGTCTTCACTTGAAACGGATAAATATTTGGATTTAGTCCCGTAACGGAACCGTGTATGTCACTTATCTCCATTATCACCCCGGTGCTGAACGAGGAGGACATGATCACACCCTTTCTCGATCACCTTGCGCTGCTGCAGGAACCATTTGAACTCATCGTTGTAGACGGCGGGAGTTCTGATGCGACCCGTGCTCTTGTTGAGCGCTCTAACGGAAGCTTGCCGGTACCCCTGCACCTCCTTTCCGCACCGGCAGGCAGGAGCGGCCAGATGAACGCGGGAGCAGTAGCAGCACAAGGAAAGATACTGCTTTTTCTTCACGCTGACTGCATGATCCCGACTGACTCACTGCAGGTTATTTCGCGGATATGCAAGCAGCCGGGAGTCTGTGGGGGGGCGTTCAGCCACACGTTCGGGGAGCCGGGTCTTTTCCATGCGGTCATTGGCATTATTGTCAATACCTGTACAAAATATACCAGGACTTTTTTTGGGGATACCGGCATCTTTGTGCAACGCGATGTTTTTTTTAAGACTGGCGGGTTTGAGCTCATCCCGTTCTGTGAAGACTTGGAATTCTGCCGCTCTGTCCGGAGATACGGCAGGATGAAGCAGATCAACCGGGTCATCAGGAGTTCTCCGCGCCGGTTTCGGCGTATCGGGAGCGTGAAACTGACCGGGGTGTATGTGTTTGCAATCCTCCTGAATATGGCCGGTATCCGGCCGATGTTCCTGAAACGGTATATTGTTGATCGGTAATGCTACCAGATCCACAGAGTTTTTGACGAACAATTATGGGTGGATATTTGAAATCAGAAACTGTAATCTTACGTCGAGTTTTTGCTGAATATTTGGAATCGTAATGTTCAAGTATTGTTCCATAGATTTTCATTATGGAATGGAACCTAAGTTTCTAAAAGGAATATGAAAAAATGAAAAAAAGGACCGGTCGGGATACCGGTTTTCTGGTCACGCTCCCCGTCTCCGTTACTTGGGGGGTATAAGCACTTTATCGATAACGTGGATCACACCATTACTGGTCTGAATGTCCGTAATTTTTACCGTGGCGTCATTGACTTTTACAACGCCATTGGTCACGGTGATATTCACATTCGATCCCTGAAGTGTTTTTGCTGAAGTAAGCTTGACAACATCTGCAGCCATTACTTTCCCATCAACAACATGGTAGAGAAGAATCTGCTTTAATTGTCCCTGAGGGTCCTTCAACAGTGTTTCAACAGTACCGGCAGGTAAATTTTTGAAAGCATCATCAGTGGGTGCAAATACCGTAAACGGGCCGGGTCCGCTGAGTGTCCCATCGAGTTTTGCCGCCTGGAGTGCTGCAACAAGTGTGGTGAAACGTCCATCTGCCACAGCGGTATCAACAATGGATTTCAATTGAGGTGCAGCCGTTGTCGGGGCCGTTGTCGGGCCCGTTGTGGGTTTTGTGGTGGGTGTATTGGTCGTACACCCGGCAATGAGTATTCCCGCGATTATCAGACTAATAAATAAGAATAAGATTCCTTTTCTCATACATTCTCACTCCTATATTATGGCGGCATTAACACCGAGTCAATAGCATGACAGACGCCATTGTCCGGCTTGATATCGGGGATTATGACCTTCGCTTTGTTGACATACACCCCGTCCTCGGTCGCATTAATCGTCAGGTTTGCTCCGTGGAGTGTTTTCAGGCTCTTCACTTTTACCACGTCTGCGGCCATATTCCTTCCCGAAACGACATGGTAGAGAAGGATCTGCTTTAACTTTCCTTCCGGATCTTTTAACAGGGATTCAACAGTGCCGGCAGGTAATTTTTTGAATGCCTCGTCAGTGGGTGCAAATACCGTGAAGGGGCCGGTTCCGCTTAGTGCACCATCGAGTTTAGCTGCCTTGACTGCGGCTACAAGAGTTTTAAATCTCCCGTCCGCGACAGCTACATCAACAATCGTTTTCATACAATAGACCTCCTGCCCTTTACAGGGTATCCAAGATGATCTCTAACTATATTTAGATTTTCTTATGAATTACAAATTTTGAAAATAGAACAGCACACGCGCGATGTATATAAAAAAAGAGAATTTACTTTTCTGCTTTGTGGATCTTCATCCACATCTCTTTGTCCATTGAGGGCATCTTGTGAATATCACGGGCATGCTTTGCGATCTTGTCATCCAGGTCCTGTACATTTGCTGCCGTTGCCTCGAACGGGCAGTCCATACCAATATCCTTGCACTTGAACGATACCATGGTCTTTCACCGGGAGTTTCTATAATCTGGCCTATATTTATAGTTTTTTACATTTTCCAAAAAAATAACGATTGTTGATGGAGGACAGACTTAATGGGATTTTTGCTAAAGGAACGTTTTCAATAAAAACGCGAACATCCTTATCAAGTACTGGTGAGGTGCCGAAAACGAATATAAAGGTCATTTTTTCCGGGGATGTCTGAAAAACAGAATTTTAGCCTGGAATAAGGGGAGCCAGTCGCAGAGAAGGTGCGAGCACGGCGAAGCTGTGCGAAACGGTCAAACGGGCATTGCAGGACCCGGAGATTGTCACGTTGATCCAGTTAATTGCCAGAAAGAAAAAATAATCCCTTTTTTTCATTGGCAACGATGAAATCATACCAACCCCCTCTTATAACACCAACAAAACGAGGGTGTGCTTGAGATAGAGGGCTCCGAATTTATTACATGGTGAATAGGGATAGTTTCACCCCGCCTCAACCGCACCGCTATCAATCCCGGCAAGGAACCGGGGATCATGGAATTATGGTGTTCAAGAGAAAACCGGTTCGAGAATTTTGGTAAGGGTATACCCCTTGCGCTTCTCCCATGTAAGGGTGATACCTGCGAGGACTGGGAACCAGGGCCGGTAAAGTGGTGCGTGCATATGGTCCGGGTGGACAAGGGCCGGCGACTCTAGGCTCAGGAGTTATGATTACTTCTGAATTACCATTGAGATTTTGGAATACAGAAAGACAATTACGATGAATACGACTATGGAAAGAACCGCTATAGTCATGTAATAAGAAGCTGTTGAGTCCATAAAAAGTTCCAAATGATAACTATATCATGGAGTTAAAAAAAAAGTTGCGGTACCTTAACCTCACTCGGAAATTGTTTATTGTCCGGACACAGCCGGCAACCGGAACAAACCGGCTATTATCTCTTTTATACAATCCCAGAACCCGTTCCCATCAGCGCAGAAAAACCCAACAGAAACGCATTGCGAGCGCGGAACCGGACCGTGAAGCCCCCGGGAACATTCAAGGGATTTTTCCCGCCATCTCTCCAGAGATGAAAAAGGTAAAAAAAATATGGGACAAGGTTACCTGAACGGATCCGGAGATTGCGTGTAACTCTGGTTCCTTGTTAATCAGAGTGATTTGGAGCCGAAGCCGGTTTAATCAGGAAACCAGATTGAAAAACGAGATCAAGGAACTGAAAAGCGCAGTTCATAGAGAATAGAAAATGCGAGGGATGGGATTCGAACCCAAGAACTCCTACGAGACTAGGCCCTCAACCTAGCGCCTTTGACCTGGCTTGGCTACCCTCGCCCGATGCATGAGGAAACGCACCGCGATGCAACAACCAACCCGTGATCAGGGCCATTAACCTGACACCGGTGATCCGGCTTGGCTACCCTCGCTTTCGTGCCATAACAAAAAGGTTGTCTATCTAATAAAAACTTGCGACAGGAAACGGGATTTTTTCGCATATCCCGCAATCCGGTGGTTTTATTTGCGGGATTGGCGTGACAGAACGGTCAAGACCTTCTGAAAAAAAACTGATAAATTCAGATATAACCCCTGAGCAGGACCAGTGAGTAGAGCGCACATGAGAATGCAAACAGAGCAGAAAGCAAAATACCCCTCCGTATCTTCACTGAATCCCACCGTGAATACATCCCACAGAAGAAAATCATCATGGCAAAGAGGACCGTGAGGGAGATATACCGGTCCCCGTTCGTATTCGCATCCTTTCCTTCGTTAAATGCCGCTGTTGCCTTTTCTTCCCGTTGAGCACTCTCATTATATCCGGCTACGGTATATCTGGGAAGGTCAAATGGTATTCCCGGAGGAATGGGGTTCATTTCATTGGATTGGGCAATCCAGGCCACAAATGCGGGCCTGAACTCTTCCCTGAACAGTTCTTTTAAAAATTCTGCTTCGATGAGATCACCACAGTGTGCTGCATTCACCCGGTTCTGGAAAGCCAGTACGTCAACGATTATCTGAGAATTGGCGATAGTCGTAGTCTTGATTGATTCCGACCGGATTGTCATCCGGCCTGAAAATACGATCGGGGGAAAAATGAAGGTGACCGTTATGCATCTTTATCCAACTACCAGCTTTTTGTTCTTGGGCGAACATGGCTGCCTTCCTTATGATGGCGTGCACGAGAAGGACCTCACGTTCTGTTGGCAGATACCTGATAGGACGGTCTGCCCCGTTGCAGTTGGCGCAATATGAACACCATTGATGAAACACATACACCAATGATTAAATATTTGCAATCCCTCTTTTTCCTCAATACATTGACACGGAAAAATGAGTTCCCTTCCGGTTTCAAAGAAAATTAAAGTAAGGTATTGTTACCGGTCCGCGTTGACAAATTATTACAGGTATATGCGTGGTGAGTATGTGGTCTGATATCATTCACGAATTTGGCGATTCGCCATCCCAGAGCCGGGTTGTCCGGTTCCTCCTGGAAAACGGGTTCGGGGTGACTGATGACGGCCGGATCAGCTGCAATGGCATCGAGATGCCGGCAACAGCGGTTGCGAAGGCCATCGGGTCCGACCGGCGGGTTGTTGATGCCACCGCAAAACGGATCCTCGAACGCCCGATGCTCCGCGATATCTTCCTGAACATGCGGGCAACACCGGACATCAGCAAGGTTGCCGAATCACTGGGCTTTACCGTCATCACGGTGCTGCCGAAGAACGCAAACGAGCGCGGCATTGTCGGTGCTGCAGTCCGTGTCCTCTCGGAACACCAGATCGCGATCCGCCAGATCTTCGTCACCGACCCCCAGCTCTCCGAAGACCCCAAGCTGGTGATCATCGTGGAAGACCCGCTGCCGGCCGGGATTATCGAGAAGATCCGTGCACTGCCGCAGGTGCGGCAGGTCATCATCTGATTTTTTTTAAATTTTGTAAGAGGGCGATGATAAGGTTCCATGGGAAAAAAAGATTTGAAAAAAATTGAAAACTCTCCATCTCAGAGATTCTCAGTGACAACGAATTCCGCAGGGATGAAAGGGAAAGAGTCCAAAGAATTCTCCCATTTGTGGTGAGGAAACCGATCTGGTTTTTCCCAAAAAGAAGAAGTATGAGCACTCCCCGCCTCGGGACCTCTCCGAGGACGGCGGGGCAGATACCGGTACGCCGGTAATACCAGGAAATTGATCCGCCGCGGGGGCTCGCTGTCGGGGGCGGCGGCGTTCATCACAAAAATTCATTTTTTCCCGGGCATTTCCGATACGCAGGACTGTTTTTCCACCGGTTTTTCCCCACGCTATGGTCAATCATCGCACAGCAGCTCAACCTCAGCTGCAAGCCGCTCCATCCGCTTCCTCGCTTTCCGCGGGAGATAGATCGCCGACCCGATGCTCTCGTGGATAGTTACCCGTTTTTTGCCGGCAATCAGGTTGTCGGCATGCGTGACGATCTTCTCTTCCGTTGTCCCGGGCATGCAGTCGCGGGGAGACAATCCCAGGAGCGTGCATTCATCAGCGGTCAGGCCGGCCCCGGTGTGGCATTCCACGATGCGGGCCAGGTCTTCGCCAAACCCCAAGTGCCGCAGGAGATCAGCCCCGCACTGCGCATGGCGGATATCGTGGGTCCGGCTCCGGCCGATATCGTGGAGCATTGCGCCCTGTTCCACGAGATAATAATTGACACCGGGATTGTGTGCTGCATACCCGCAGGCACAGTCCCGTACTGCCCGGCAGTGGGCAATGACTTTTTTGCTGCACCCGGCATGAAGCAGCAGGTCCTCGCTGGTTTTATTTTTTTCTTCAGGCATGGCCAAGCGACTTCTTGATCGCTTCGATGCGGGACTGTAAGGAGAGGAGCAGGATGTCGTTGTCAAAGTGCCCGAGCGGTTTTTTGCATTCAGGGCAGGTGAAGTCACAGTTCATCGCATGAGTAAACGTGAAGAGGATCTGGCAGTCCTTGCAGATATAGAAATCATTTTCCTCCTCGTATTTTTCCCGCCGGGAGAGCTTGTCGAGCACCATGGACATGTCTTCGCGGATGGCATCGTAGATATGATCGATGCGCAGCCGCCAGAGATAGGTGAGCCAGCCCGTCTCATTGTTCTTGATCCGGTGGTACTCGGCCAGCCGCTTCTCATAAAGGGTATAGAGCGTATGCCGGACCGAGTTCAGGTTGATTTTTGTTTTGGCCGCAAGGTCTTCATCGCTGTGCTCTCCTTCCCGCGGGAACCGTTCGAGGAGGTCGAGGCCTTCGTCCTTCACGAGACGGTGAAGGTACGCACGGATTGCGGGATCGTTCAGCGCTTCATCAGTTGGATCCATCAGCGCATATATTGTCGAACGGTGCTAATATGCTTATCCAGCAGGGCAAGCGCGGCCTCACGGGTCGGGCCACGGCCGTACACGCTGACAATCGCCTGGTCTTTTTCAAAAAACGTGCCCGGCCAGGGAATATCGGCCACGAACTCCCCGAGCTTGCCAAGATCCGCCTTTACGGTCATGTCACGGTCGGCAAACAGGATGGTCCGGGCTGCAACCTCCCGGGATTCCGGGCGCAGTTCCGGAAGGTGCCCCGAGCAGGCCCCGACATGAAGATCGAACAGGTTGCACCCGCAGGCCATCTCCACGGTATCGACCGTGCCCTGGAAACGGGGATTCACTTCGATAGCTACCGGTCCTCCGCTGCCCCCCATCACAAAATCGATCCCGATCGTCCCGCGGCACCCGCTGGCGGCAGCGATGCGCTCGGCAAGAGCGGTCATCTCCCCGCGCCGGGGATGGTCAAACGGTGTTATGGAGCCGGAGAACCCGAAGGCGGATTCCGCGCTGCCCCGGAGGATCTGCTCGTTGGCGGTTATCGCCATTGCACGCGAACCGTCGGCAATACAGCAGACGCTTGCCGGGATACCTCCGATGATCTCCTGCCGGATATGCGGGACAACCCCGTACAGGGTCTTCCATGCAGCCATCTCAGCTTCGGAGCCGATCACGGCATTCCGCCAGCCGCCGGCACCGGTCCGGGGCTTGACCATGGCGGGGTACTCCCCCGCAGGGAGGAGACGGGGGGCCGGCACGTTCAGGGATTCGAAGAAGTGCTGGGTATCGAGTTTATCGAGAAAACGTGCAATGTTTTCAGCAGGAGTGCCCAGAAGCGGTACTGGAGGCGGGAGGGTTTCGGCACCGGACGAGGGAACAAAGGAGTCGAAGCGGTGGCGCCTGCAGATCCTGTCGATGGCACCGGGCAGGTCTTCGAGATCCTCGAATTTTTCCCGGTCTTTTGTGCACCACGACAGGTCCTGGTCGCAGAAATGATCCACGGCACAGACTTCATAGCCGGCCCGGTACGCCGATTGCGCAACGTGGCGGGTGGCAAAACCGGCAACCAGCACCCGGCCCTTCACGAACCCTCCGTCTGCTTGCCGGCCTTTGACGGGATGATACGGATCTGCGCCCCGGGGAACTCGTTGTCCAGTTCGGTGCCGGAGAAGAGGTGGTCGAGGAAGAGGGCAAGGCTCGAGATCTCGGAATGGGGCTGGCCGGTCACGGCCACATTGTAGTCCGCAAGGCCGTAGATCTCCCCCGGGACTTTTTCTGCCCCGACAATGACGAGGATCTTGTCGTGCAGCCGGATATTGCCGATCACGTCCGGCAGGTTGATCCCGTACATGGTGAGGTGGACGACAGCACCGCCCTGTGCTTTCCACTCCCGGATGCAGGACCGCCACTTCACGTTGTGCTCGCAGAAAAACTCCCCGCCCCAACGCCCGGCAACATCTGCAATACTCTCGACAACGCCCTTGTCGGATGCCGCAAGGTACATCCCCCGGGCACCCAGGGCCCGGGCAGTCAGCCCCACGTGGGTGGTCACCCGCTGGTCGCGCTCCGGGCGATGACCGACCCGGAGAATGGCTACTTCTTTTCCTGGCATGATGGCCTTTTCTTCTCCCGGATGACACCGTTTTCCAGAGTGAACGGGAGGTCTTTATCGTATTTCAGCTGGTTTTTGATGAGGGCTTCGCCAAACGAGAGCAGACGAACGGAACTGCCGGAACGCTCGATAATGCAGGACCGTTCAAGGCGGGCAAGGGACGCTTCCACTTCGGGTATCCCAAGACCGCTCCCGGCTGCAAGGGTGCCGGCTGTTACCGATCCACCTTCCGGTATCAGGTGATAAACCAGCCAGTCCGCGTCTGCTTCTTTCACCTGTATTTATCTCCCGGTTATGGGAATAAGGATTGTTGTTCCCTCTACCTGCGGCCGTAAAGGTTCAGCGATTTTTTTAACCCGGCCAACCAATGACTGCCTATGAGTGCTGAAGGGCCAAAAGTCCCGTTTCCCGAACTGGTCGCCCTTGCCGACAAACTCCTGGAAGAGAGCGGGGAGGATGTTGCACGGCTGGCCGCACAGATCGGCTCTCTTGATGCGGATATGCGGAATGAACTGATGGTGTCCGACCTGCTGAATGCCTGGCAGGTCTTCTATTACTATTTCCGGACCGTTCCTGATGAACTGGTGAAGGAGCGCATGGAACTCGAACCGGCATCCAGCCTTTCCCGTGGCCTGAAGATCGATGAGGTGGAATTCCTCGAGCTCGTTTTTGTCATGAAAGACCATAAACCGCTGATCGTTGTGAGTGACGGCAAAAAACCGGTTGCCACATTCTCCGGCAACACCGCGTATGCGAACGGGATGAACTACCTGGAGAACCCGGAATATTCGGATTAGGTTGTCGGCCGGGTAAAAAAAAACCGGAACAGCAGGAAGGGCGCGGGAGATGATCTCCCGGGGGAATAAAACCGGAAAACAAAAACCATCTTCTTTATAGTTGTTTGAATAAAAACCCGGTAATCCGGAGTATCCCTGCATGAGAACCAAAAAAGTGACGTATTTTTCAAAGGCCGACTGGGATTTTGTTTCCCTCCTTGCAAAAACCGGTATCGGGCTGAACCAGGCAAAGATGCTGGTCTTCCTTGATCGGAGCGGGGGGGCCGCGTCCCGGGATATCGAGCGGGGGGCGGACATGCGCCAGCCGGAGGTTAATAGTATTGGAAGGAAGTTCCTGGAGCGCGGCTGGGTTTCTGTGAGCGAGATGAAACGTGAAGGACGGTCCGGCCGGAGTCCCCAGTATTACCGGCTGGCGAAATCCTTCCGGCTTATCCTTGACGATATTGAGAGAGAAAAGCAGGAAGAGGCGCTAAAGGATCTCGGGCTTATCAGGAAGATGCGGCACTATGTTTAACGGGAACGAGAAAGGACACGCAAAAGTTCATCCGGTTTTTCCATGTCTTATGACCCTCAACATTTTCCTGTCTCATCCCACATTCCGTAGGGTCCGACACCAACAAGCGTATGTAATTGGCTGAATAATGAGATAGAAATACGCCCGATTAAATCCGGTCGGCAGCCTGATGAAATTCCTCTGCAGCCGTCCGGCTAATGGACGCAAGCGGCAAAAAAGAAGGAGGGATCTTTATGAATTACCATGAACGAGCAGAAGCGCCGGAAGAATGTGCCGGAGGAGACCCATGACGCGCGGACCCCGGCCCTTCAAGGCACAGGACGAGTCGCTGCCGATTGCCGAGAAGCGCGGCCTTGTCATGCGCTACCAGCACCGGAGAGGAAATATCTGTGACTTTTCCGTCATGAGCCCGGGCCTTGTCAGCGTTGTCTGCGTGATGCGGCTGCTCCGGCTCAGCAGCACACCCGAGGACATCCTCCACGATTTCTCGTCCGTGATTGGCCAGCACCGCTTCATTGCATCGTCCCCGGCTATCTCGCGCGAGCTCTGGCTCTGCACACCCCGGGGCGCATGGCGGTTCTTCCGGGTCCTGGATGATTCGCTCCTTGAGCTGGGCCGGGACGGAATGCCGCTTTCGAATAGCGGGCCGGTCAAAGATGCTTCACCCGAAAACGGTGCGGGACCGGTAAAAAAACCGGGACCGGCCCTGCACACCGGCAAAAAAACCGCGAAGGGAAAACCGTCCTCGGCCGGTAAGGATCCGGAACCGGTAAAAAACCCGGAGCAGAATTCCATGCCGGTAAAAGTTCCAGGACCGGAAAAAGATCTGAACAGCACCGCAACACCGGAAAAATTTCTAGAGAGGGTACCTGATCCTGCACCGGAGCCGGTACCGGAAAAAGATCCAGGCCCAGTGGACGATCAAAAATCCCTGTTGTTACAGAAAAAATCAATGGAACCCGGAAAAGGCACCGGGCCGGAAGAAGGTACGGCACTGGCGCCGGACACGGAAAAAATTCCGGAGCACATCAGGAAATTCCTGAAACGGAGAAATACGGCCCTGGAAAAAAAACGGAACCCGCATGACCCGGCCACGGCTGAGAACATTTCCACCGGTGAGTATCCCACCCGGTGACCCGGGTTCTCCGACGGGGAGTCCCTTGCAGGGATCCCTGCCGGAGTGTATCTTCCGGGCAGGATCTTCATTTCCAAAACAGGGATATTCTGACAATCAGAGGCTGAAATGGCCGATTTGACCCAGATTACTTATCCGGAGCATCGCCCGGTGTACCAGTTTTGTGAAAAACGGTACTAGTTTTTTCCTGATCTGTCCGTTTTAACACCTGTTTATCCTGAATAAGCCTTTTCCGTGTGTTCCGATGATCGTATTTATTCGCATTCGGTTTGAAAAACAGGGGATATGCCCTGATATTGGATGTAAATGAATCGGAGGGGGATTTTGGGATCCGGTTTTTCCGAAGGTTTCACTTACATGTCCCATTAAACCAATGACGGTATACTAATTTCCAGTTAGTAAAACTGCTTAAAATTACTCAATGGTAATGTGTATGGACAACGCACCGGACCTGTGATAGGCCAGGTGCATTGGCCGGGTAAGTGAGACAATCGAAGAAAGCTCCCGCGTTCTTCTCCTCCCCCGGGTCAGATGACCTGTCGGACCGTGACGGGCCGGAGTGGGAGTCCGGATCTGCAATATCTAAGTGGGGGTCCGGAACGGAAGGGAGATCTCACCAGAGAGGTTGTGGCAGGTACTGTCCAGGGGGGTGAAGTCAACGGAGCCCATTTCAATCTCCGTTTCCCCATTTTTCCGGGCCGAATGACACTGTTTCATGAAAAAATGACACCATTGTTTGAAGGACTGCCCGTTTTGGTCCCTGATTGACGGGAATATGCCCTTTACCAGCCCGGAATTGTCGGGCTGCTGCACTATTACAGCGGCTGATCGGTTTTAACAGGGACTAGGGACTGTCCGTGGGGAATCCTCTCCGTTGCAGACGTACTCTTCTATATCTGAAAAAACACCGAAGTCCGAAGGCAGGTTCCGCTTCCGTTCCGTGATCAGGAACACGATCGCCTCATCATAGGTCCGGAGATCCCGCTCCGCAATGATCTGGTCGAGAGTGGATTGCATGAAAAAATGATTGCATTCACGTTTCGTACTGTGATGGATCGCAGGAATCCGGGAACCCAGAATTCCGGAATTCCGGAATGACCTGATGATACGGGTGAAACACCTGCCATGTAGGGTGATGCACGATCAGCGTTACAGAAAAAACGCCGCACACCACTCAATGAAAATCTCCTTAAAAAACGGACCTGTTTCGGGACAGCACCGGAACATATCCATTCGATAAACTATCGCATACCATTATCCCTGCCCCGGCACCTCACCGGTCCCCCGCACTGATCAGCTGTTCATCCACAACCGCCGGCACCAGCGGCGGGAGGTGTCCCCACCGGACCGTAACATCCCCCATGATGGTAAATACACCGTCAACCTCATCCGGGTTGATCAGGTCAAGAACCGAATGGTCGTCCGGCCGGATTTCGTTGCAGACCGCCGTTGCCCAGGCATCCGATAACGCAACGTCGCGGGCAAAGATGGTGACGGCATCGGCCATGCCGAACGATATGGACGGCCCGACCGTTGCTGATGAGGTACAAATCCCAAGGACGTGATCCTGCGGAGGGACGACAAACGCCACCCGGTTGGAGAGCGCCGCACCACCGGCATGCACGCCGACCCGGACCGGGCGATCCGAAACAAGAGCAATATCGCCACCATTGTCGATCACCCCGAATGAAGCGCCGGCTTCCAGCATCGCCTCGACTCCCGCCCACGCAATGGTCCCGGCAACAGCAGCCATCGGGCCGACACCGGCCCTGCATGCTGCATCCGCCATGCGGGTAATGACCAGTTCGTCAGAATCCGGCTCATACGGGTCGAACGTGGCGGCAAAAAAAGGGTCGCGGGCGATATGGGCCTCCAGTACCTGCCGGGCTGCCATGATGCCGGCTTTTGCCGCACGGACATGAGCGGGATAGTCCGCAAGGATCGTTGCGAACGTTTCCCGGAAATGGAACGGCTCCCGGATCATAGCGGGAGGGAGAGTGCCCGGTGCGGGCAGGCATCGATGCACTTGCCGCACAGGATGCACTTCTCCTCGTCAAGCCGGAGTTTCCACTCCGCATCGAAGCTGAAGACCTCGCGGGGGCAGATGCTGATGCAGAGACCGCAGTCAACGCACTCGCTCTCATCGTAGCTCACCCCATGGTCGAGTAGGCGCACGTGGGCTCCGAGGGATGTCATCGTGTCGCTGACAAGCCGGCACTGCTCGTCCGGGACTTCGATCAGGGCTTCCCCTTCGGATGAGTCGATAACCGCCCGTTCCACGTTGATGAGCACGCCGGTATCGCGGACAACCTGGGCGATGATCGGCTTTCTTCCCTTGCCACGGGAGAACGTGACCAGCAGTTTCATTTCAGCCACCTCCCGCCAACCAGTTTGCCAAGGTTCATCGCAGTGAGGATCCCGATCACATGGGACTCTTTATCGATGACCGGCAGTGCGCTGATGTTATGCTTCTCCAGTTTCTGGATGGCGATATCAACCGCTTCGTCCGGAATCGTTGTGATCACTTTGGTCTTCATGATATCCTTCACGAGATGCGCCTTGCCGGGGTTTGCCACGGCCTTGGAGATATCGAAGGTGGTAACGATCCCCACCAGCACCTTTTTACTATTGATGACGGGGAGGTGATTGGTCTCGCCCCTGAGCAGTTTCTTGGCAGCCGTCGTGATCTCCTCGTCCTCTCCGATGCTTGTTACCTTTTTATCCATGATCTCAAGGACCCGCGGGCTGGTTTTGCTCTGGTACATGGGTTTTGCCTGCTTCTTCGGGTCGATGAGGCGGGTAGGGAGGGAAAGGGTCATCTTCCCGCTCTCGACCCAGTGTTTCAGTTCATCTGCCACCTGCCGCGCCCGGCGGAAGCTTGAAAGCGAAGAAGTCCGGACGTCCTCGCCGTTCAGTTCGACCGTGCCGCTGCGCAGTTCTGCATAGGTAACCTTACGCAGGGAGGGCCGGGTCCTGCTCGGCACGCCGTAGTCCTTGATATCGACACTGATGTCCTCGTCCCGGACCGCCGTTGCCCGCACAACATCCAGGTCGAGCACGGGCAGGGGAATTCCGAGCCCGACATACAGGGTGACGCCGTACCCGGACATGGTCGCTGCCCGCAGGTACTCCTGCGACATCTGTTTTAAGTCGCCCGTCACCATCAGGGTGCCGAATCCCCCGGCCGGGGAGTGCTGGGTACCTTCCCCCACAACAATACCGGGTGCACCGCAGAGGAAGATCGGGACACCGCTCCCGATCAGCCGGAATTTCGGGTCATTGGAGATCGGGTTCAGGATCCCGGACCCGGAGTACGTGATATTGCCGGAGCCCGGGAGCAGCGTCCCCATGTACGTGTTCAGGACGCGATCGGTGGTATTGGTCGCGGCATCGTACCGCTGGTATGCGTTCCGCGGATTGCACATGATCGCCTGGTTTAAATTTTCCAGCGCGAGTTCCGTAGTGAGCATGCGTCGCGGGTAGCAGTCGGTTCCATGGGAACTTGCCCGCAGTTCCACGGTCTTTCCTGCCACAAGGTCCTCGATCACATGGGCGCCCCCGTACTCCTCCTGGAGGGTATCGGACTGCTGGGTTGCACCGATGAACGTATCAACGGCCGCAAGGCCGCCGTACGCCTCGACATTGTTCAGCCAGATCCGCTCCATGCGGATGGGAGGCTCGGCATGGCCGAAGTTCAGGAACGCCCCGGACGAGCACATGGCGCCGAAGGTCCCGGTCGTAACGACATCGACCTCTTTGAGCGCCCCTCCCTCACCAAGCTCGGCCACAATGGCAGGCATCTCCTCTGCAGTGACGACCCGTGCGGACCCGTCACGGATGCGTTCATTGATCTGCCCGATGGACTTGTGCATGACCACATATTCCGTTTTCCGGATATTTAAGATAATTGTTATTACTTTCAGTAATAAATGCGATTTTAACCACCGGCGTCCAAGATCCGGTATGCATGTGCGTGTCTTCATAGAGGATATGGAGCGGCTCGCCCCTCCGCATCTTGCCGAGGATTTCGATGCAGGAAAGATCGGCCTTATTGTCGAGGGGAAGACAAGGATCGGTACGGTCTGCTGTGCGCTGGATGCCACCCCCTCCGTGGTTAAACGGGCAGGTGCAGCACACGCCGATATGCTCCTTGTCCACCATACGCCGCTCTGGACGCCGCTTTTCTCTCTCACCGGCCCCACCGCGGCCCTCATGCGCGACGTCCTCGCAGCGGGCCTGAACATCTATGTCATGCACACCAACTTCGACCATGCCGGGGCCGGCGTGAATGATGCACTCTCTGAACTCCTCTCGCTTGCAAATACCGTGCCCATGACGCTCGGTCTGGTGGGCGACTGTTCGTTATCTCTCGAAGAGATCACGCGCCGGCTCAACTGCCCGGTGCGGGTCTGGGGAAAGGTTAAAAAATTACAGCGGCTGGCAGTAGTCGGCGGGAGCGGGTTTGATCCGGCATACATGGCCGAGGCAATGGAGCAGGGTGCCGATGCCTTCCTCTCCAGCGAGCTGAAGCATTCCGTGTACCGCTCTGCACCGCTTCCCTGCATCGAGGCCACCCACTATGCGCTGGAGGCCCCGGCCATGAAACGGCTCGCTGCACAGAAAGGCTGGCAGTTTATCGATGATCCCCCGGTCCTGCATCCCGTGCCATGAACGATATCTGGGGGCGGCTCCAAAAGCGGCATGAACTGGACACGGAGATCCGCGGGGAAATTGTGGCAGCGTTTGGCAGGAAGGGGACGGCCGCCCTTGACGCGATCGATGCAGGCAGGGTCAAAAAGTACCAGGACTTCTTTGTGGTCGAAGGCAGGACCGCGGCCTATATCGTGGAGGACGATTTCTGCACCTGCGGTGATTTCCTGTACCGGGGCCGGGCCTGCTGGCACCTTCTCGCGGTGCGGATCGCACGGGATTCCAGACGGTTTGTTATGGTTGACCGTTGGTATCAGGAGATACTGAGTGAGAAGCCGGGGAAATAGTTATGAGAATGACCCGGCGTTTTCTCATGAGATAATCTCCCCTTCCCGCGCCCCCGGAATTCAAAAAACATGAGTTCTAAAGATACAATGATGGGGGCTGAAACCCCCATACCCCCAATTATGATGGACGCCGCCGCCCCCGGCGGGGCGCCCCCGATAGCGGCCTCAATTTCCAGTTATTTTTAGCGTACAGGAAATTGCCCCGCCGTGCCCCGAAGGGGCCCTGAGGCGGGGAGTGCTCATAGATGCAAATGAGTACGAACTCCTGTTCATAGGTATTTCTCCGAATCCGGAACAGCAACAAACTAATTAGTATTTGTAATCAACTGTACTGACGATTGTGTGATTGTCCATGCTCGAAGACGAATACCAGCTCGAATACTTTAAAACGCAGGGGTTTACCCGCAGGATCTGTAAAAGCTGCGGGTCGGCGTTCTGGACCCGGGATGCTTCACGGGATATCTGCGGGGACGCCCCCTGCGAACCCTATAATTTTATCGGCAGCCCGGTCTTTACGCCTCACACCCTTGACTCGATGCGGGAAGCCTATCTTTCTTTCTTTGAGAAGAACGGTCACACGCGGGTGGAACGGTACCCCGTGGTTGCACGCTGGCGGGATGACATCTACTTAACGATCGCATCGATCGCGGACTTCCAGCCGTTCGTGACCAGCGGTATTGTACCGCCCCCGGCAAATCCGCTGACGATCTCCCAGCCCTGCATCCGGCTCAATGATCTCGATTCCGTGGGGAAGTCCGGGCGGCACCTCACCACGTTCGAGATGATGGCCCACCATGCCTTCAACACCCCGAACCAGGAGATTTACTGGAAGGACCGGACCGTCGAGCTCTGCGACCAGTTCATTGCCTCCATCGGCGGCGATCTGAACCGGGTCACCTACAAGGAGAACCCGTGGATCGGCGGCGGCAATGCCGGGCCGAGCGTCGAGGTCCTGATCGGCGGCCTTGAAATTGCAACGCTCGTCTTCATGAGCCTCGGCAGGCAGAAGACCGGTGGCACGGGCTACGAGCTGAAGGGCGAGATGTATTACCCGATGAAACTCCGGATCGTCGATACCGGCTACGGGCTCGAACGGCTGGTCTGGGCGTCCAAGGGCTCGCCCACTATTTACGACGCGGTCTTCCCGGAGATGGTGAGCCGGGTGATGGGTGCTGCCGGACTCTCCCACATGCTGGACAACAAGGAGTACACCAAGCTCCTTTCCCTGAATGCAAAGTATGCCGGCCTCATGGACATCTCGGGAACGAACCTCTTCAACCTGAGGAAGAAAGTTGCAGCAGCGATCGATGTCTCCCCCGAGAAACTGGACCGGATGATCACGCCCATCGAGAAGGTGTACGCGATCGTTGACCATACCCGCTGCCTTGCCTATATGCTCGGCGACTGCATTGTCCCGTCCAATGTGCGGGAAGGCTACCTTGCACGGCTCGTGATCCGGCGGACCCTGCGGATGATGACCGAGCTGAAGATACAGGAACCCCTTGCAGACCTTATCGAACAGCAGACCGCGATCATCGGTTCTAAGAAGTTCGAGCAGGACATTTCGGTAGTCCGGGAGATCGTTGAGCGGGAGACCGAGAAGTACGCATCAACGCTCGAACGCGGTACCCGCATCGTCCAGAAGGTAGCAAAGACCTACAAGGCCAAAAGCCAGCGTGTCCCGCTTGCCGAGGTCATGATCCTCTATGACTCCCACGGCATCCAGCCGGAGATGATCAGGGAGATTGCGACAAAGGAAGGGGCGGTCGTTGACCTGCCGGACAACTTCTATTCCATGGTCGCCGACTCGCATTCCGAGTCCAGGAAGGAAGTTGAGGTGGATACAACCGCGAAGTATGCCGAACGGCTGCGGGCCCTTCCCCCGACAAAAAAACTCTACTACGACCAGCCCTCGGATATCGAGTTCGAGGCCGTGGTGCTGGACTTCTTTGACGGCTATGTCGTAACCGACCAGACGCTCTTTTACCCGGAGGGCGGCGGGCAGCCGGCCGACACCGGAACGCTCATCGGTTCCGAGAGCATGGCGCAGGTCGACGGGGCTCTGAAGGTCGGCGAAGTGATCCTCCACCACATCGCCGGAGGGATCCTCCGGCGCGGGGAGCGGATCAAGGGGATGGTAGACGAGGAGCGGCGCTGGTCGCTGATGCGCCACCACACCGCAACGCATGTCCTCCTCCATGCTGCCAAGGAGATACTCGGGGCCCATATCCACCAGGCCGGTGCGCAGAAAGGCAGCGAGAGTTCCCGTATCGACATCCGGCACTTCAAGCATATCACTCCCGATGAACTCCACCGCATCGAGGTTGCAGCGAACCGCATGATCATGGCGAGCGTGCCGGTCGAAGTTGAGGTTGAAGACCGGACCAGAGCCGAGCAGAAGTATGGCTTCTCGCTGTATCAGGGCGGGGTCCCCCCGGGCAGGGATATCCGGATTGTAAAAGTGGCGGGGGACATCGAAGCATGTGCCGGCACCCATTGCCGGAACACCGGTGAAGTCGGCATGATCAAGATCATCCGTGTCGAGCATATCCAGGACGGTATCGAGCGGATCGAGTTTGCCGCCGGCATTGCGGCGATCTATTACATGCAGCATCTCGAAGGGATCGTCGCGTCTTCCGCAGCAGTCCTGTCCGTGCAGGAGGAAAACCTGCCCGCAACGGTCACCCGCTTCTTCAACGAATGGAAAGAACAGAAGAAGGATATCGAGAAGATGAGCCAGAAACTGGTCGAACTCGAGATGCAGACACTCGTGGCAGAGACGGCAGGCGGTATTTCTGTTGTTGTCAAGCGGATCGACCTCCCGCCAAAAGACCTTGCCCTGCTTGCCGCAGCGATCTCTGAAAAAGGTGGCGTAGCCCTCCTTGCAGGATCCGGGGATTCGGTCAGGGTCGTGCTCGCATCCGGGGATAACCGGGTGAATGCCGGGGACATCATCGGGCAGGTCTGCAGTATGGTGGGCGGCAAGGGCGGGGGCAAGCCCACGATGGCGCAAGGCGGAGGGCCGGACACGGCCCAGCTGGACCTTGCCTTAAAGGTAGGGCGTGAGCGCATCATCGCAGCCCTCAGGGCGTGAATATGGCAGACAATGTCGTGTTCCTGGAACCCGGCGATGAGCGGGCGCAGAAGATTGCAAAGGCCATGGGGAGCCAGACTGCAAGCGATATCCTGCAGATTCTCGGCGAAGGACCGCGAAGCCTGACAGATATTACCGAACGGCTGAATATCCCCATGAACACGGCAAAGTACCACATCGAGAACCTGCTCGATGCCGGTCTCATCGCGGTGGAGCAGACCAGGTACAGCGTCAAGGGCCGGGAGGTCAAGATCTATATGCTGACCAACCAGCTGCTGGTGGTGGCGCCCCGCCAGTCCAATGTCCGTTCGCTCCTCTTAAAATACGCGTCCCTGTTCGGGATCGTTCTCGTCTGTTCGCTGTTGATCTCGGCAATCTCCCCGCTGTTCGGTGCGGGGAGTATGATCCGTGGCAGTGCGAACACGGTGAATATGGTGCCGGAGGTTGCCTACCAGCAGGATGGCGGTGCCGTTGCTAGGGCGGTCAGCGAGAGCGTGGCCACGAATGTCACCCATGCTCCTGACGTGATGATGGCCGGGACAAAGAGCGTTGCGGACACCTGGGCCGCGAATGCTACGCCGGCAATGATATCCACACCGTTACCGACCGTGATGGTGCCCACGCCAGCCATACCGCCGGGGGCGGTGGAGAGCGGCGCCGGTGTGATGTTCCCGGTACCTGACCCGGCCCTGGCATTCTTTCTCGGCGGGGTGCTCGTGATCGTTATTTTGCTCTGCTACGAGATCTGGATCTGGAAGAAGCACTAAAAATGATTTTTTTCTTTTCTTCATGAGCGGTTTTCTGCCTTGATAAAAACGGGTTTTTCCCGCTCATCAGTTTTTTTCTTTTGCGTGAAACGCTGTCAGGATTGTTCCGCCGCCCCGATGGGGCGCCCCGCGACGGCTCCATGAGCTGCCATCGTTTATAAAATGGGAATCCGCCCTGCCGAGCCTCGTCTCTCCCGCGATTCGGCAGGTCGAAGAATCCGTATGGATTCTTCTCCCGGGTCATTTCAGCGGAATTCGACGATTCGCAGAGGCCCTGAGGCGGGGAACCCTCACCGGGTGAGATTGGTAATCTTCGCGTTCTCTGTGGGAATTATACGGATGGATACCCGGTTTTACTGTCTGCGTTTTTCTCTCATAAAAATATAAACCGGCAAAGCCGGTAAAAAAAGATCTGAAATTATTGCCTTCTCACTCGCGCTGCTGCAAGCAGTCCCGCCGCCGCAAGGGCTCCCAGCACTACGGGCAGCGGGAGCGGGGACTGGGTCGTGGTTGGCAGGGGCGTCGGGATGGTTGTCACGGGACGGGGCGTGGTGACGGGGACGGTTGTCGGGACCGTGGTCGGTTCAGGTGTCGGAGGTTCAGCCACCG
>JBAVWM010000176.1:0-6660 GCA_049697815.1 Methanoregula sp.
GTTCAACGAGCGTGAGGAGCTCGGTAATCCGCCGGTTCCGGATCTCTTTTGGGATCCGGTAGAGCCGGCCATGGAAGTCCATATTCTCCCATGCGGTGAGTTCCTCGTCCAGGCTCTGGTCCTGGAAGACGATGCCGATGGATTTTCGTACCCCGTCCGGGTCCTTTTCGATATCGATTCCATTGACCGTTGCTGAACCGGAGGTGGGTGTGAGCATGGTGGAAAGCATCGAGAGGGTCGTAGTCTTCCCGGCACCGTTGGGGCCGAGGAGGCCGAAGATCTCTCCCTGCCGGATTTCGAATGAGATGTTATCAACGGCAACGAGATCATTGAAATGGCGTGATAAGTTCTGTATCTGCAGTGCGACAGTCATGCGTTCGTATCCATTTTCCTGCTTGCCGGAAGATATGCCGGTACATTACTTCGCTGTTCTTTTAATACGCTTGTTATAGGCGTTTCCGGAGGGGACGGATCAGGCCCCTGCGACCGCTGTAAAAGCCATACGGTCCCAGCCCCACATCATGGAGTGGCAGATCTCCCGCCTTGTATCAGGTTTTCCAGGCCGGTGACTGTTGGCAGAGCCCCTCCGGACTAGTACCGGAGGGCAAAGCGACGCGAGTGGTGCCTTTGCCGGCCGGGTGGTACGAGTGAGGCGGGATTATCCTGTTCCAAAAACCTTATCACTCTCCCACCCCACATCCCGGTATGTCACTAATAAATACAAAAACAGCAATTCTCCTCGTGCTCCTCCTCCTCGCCATACCTGCCGGGGCCGTTGTCCCTCCCGGGAGGATCATAGTCTATTCAGAGCCGACGGGCGCACTTGCCTGCGTTGATAACAAGACCTGCGATACCACGGGCGCGACCTTTTCCGTTGATGGCAATGTCTGGCACTCGGTCAAAGTGACGGGGAAAGGTTACCGGGAATGGACCGAAAACGTGTACGTGACATCCGACCAGACCAGTATGGTCACCGCTCACCTGGACCTGGACCTGAACGCCACTGCTATCCAGGTCAACGTGATCTCGGGCAGCGGAACAGTCTGCCTTGACAACGGTGACTGCCACCAGAAGGTGGGATCGGCCACCGGCGCCAGGAGCACGCTGTTTACTGGCGTGAGCCCGGGGTACCATACCATCTCGGTCGAGGCTGCGGCCGATTACGAGGATACCTCTGAACTGGTGGAGGCGATACTGGGGAAGACCACAACGGTCGACATCGGGCTGCACTCGTCCGCTATCCCGGCCACTCCAATCCCCGGGGTAGACACGCAGACCGGTTCAATCAGGGTCTATGTTGACCGGACCGGCAGCACAATCTGCATCGATGATGGGGACTGCTATATCAATGTCGGCGGGACTCCCGGGCCGGGTACCGGCACCGTCATCTTCAATGAAGTGACGGCGGACAGGGCGCATATAATCACTATTGCCGTTGGTGGGTACAAGCCTGTCTCTATACCTGTTCTGGTGGGCCCGGACCAGATAGCTACCGTCGATGTTTCGCTGCAGCCGCTTGGGGCGGAAGCGACCGTCCTGACGCTCATCTCTTCACCGATGCCCACAGGATCCTCCACCATGCCGACGACCCGGTCCGGGCTGGACGCAATGCCCGTTCTCGGCGCTCTGGGTCTCTGCGGGGCGGTCTTCCTTGCGCGGAAGACCAAAGAATAATTCTTTTCTCTCAAATCGTGCAGGAAAGTCTCAGCTTTTCTGCCCTCCGATAAAATCCGCCGGAACGGGCCGGCTTCACTAATAATTCCCATAAACAGTTTCCCTTTCCCGGCACAGGTACTATCCGGTATGCCCGTTTGTGCAGGTGACTGATCTGAAACGGTAATTCCGAGCGGAAAACTGAATTCCCGTGCCCGGAGATACGCATCGGGCTTGTATTAGCCGAAAGGAAGCAGGCAGGCAGGCAATCGTCATTTCCGTGTGGAGCCCCTTTTTTCCAAGGTCAAAAAAGCCGGGAACCTTGTGAGCAGAATTTTTAAAAAACGGGGTTGCCTGTTTCTCACGCTCCTTGCATTTGATGGAGGCAGACCGGGCGGGCTGATGGAGTGATTTCAAGACACTTTTATAGCACCCGGCCGGATAATGAATGGAAATCTCATGGACGCCCTGACGATGGACGACGAACCCTGCGAGCAGTGCGGGCTCTGCTGCCGGATCTTCGGGCCCGGTATTACGCCGACCCCGGTCAATGTATATGTCTGGATCGAGCAGAACCGGGCGGATATCCTGCAATGGTTTGTTGCGTTCATGGAGGAGGGCAATCCCGTGAACTGCGCAGAGATTTCAGCGTTGGATCTCGGAGATGTTGCCTCTTTTGAGATGCGTAATCCGGAGACCGGTGAGTATGTTACAGTCTGCCCGTTCCTGCGCCGGGTTGCAAAGAAGCGATACCTCTGCGGGATCCACACCGTGAAACCCGAGATGTGCTGCAATTACCAACCCTGGATCTGGGGAGAGACGCACTTCAACCAATGTCCTGCCCTGAAGCGGGCGGACCGGAAGTGCTGGCGGCCGCTCTGATCCTTTTCTTATCCGATCGGCGTTTTGTCGGATCCTGCGTGGCAGTCTCCGATACCTCTTTTTGTCAGGAACATTCCTGCACCCAAGGCTTTGCCAAAAACGGCGGCCGGCTGTTTAATTCCTTCATCCATTTACTGCAGTCTTTTTTCTGATACCTGATATGATCCCTGCACCAGAAGGGGAACAGAATATCCCGGCATATGTTCATCTGCTGATACCGGTGAAAAAATCCATCCGTTCTTAATACCAGCGATCCATGGCGGGACCAAAGTCCCTGAGCATGTCCGACCTCTGGTGTTTCCTGAATTAAAAAAAAAAGAATGTGTGGGGGTATAGCTCAACCAGTGTCGTACTTTGTCAGACAGAACCTGCAGCCGTTATACCCTCTCTGGATAGCAAGATCGAGATCGTTGAAGGGAATTTTATGGCTTCCGGAAATCTTTTTCGCCCACCCGCAATTTGAAAGATGGATCTCACCGCTGTTGCGGTTCGCGATATAGGCCGGGGTTGCCATTGTACGGGCAGCGAGTGTCACGCGCCCGGTTACGGTTCCATTTGTTCGCTGCTCTATATAGACGGGGAATACATCACCGTCTTTTGCTTTTTTCGGCAGCGTGACTTCAAGCATCAGGAGAGTATTTTCATTGGATTTCAGCCTGATACCCTGGATATCGGCAGTAGTGGCCGATGTCACCTCAACCTGGCTGCTGATGTGACCCGCTGATTCCCATACCTTCAAAAGGTTGGTGATAGTGGAATCCGCAAGGTACCTGTTGGGTAATTTCAGTTTTACCTTACCATCGGACGGGAGCCCGCTCCTGTCGATATGCAGGTCTGCAATTGATTGTGCACCTTTATTGCCTGCAACATAGAACTTGATGCTGGTTGAACTGTTCAGCACCATATCCTGTTCCACAACATTTTTCCATGCCAGATTATCTTCCCACCGGACACGGTCGATATCTTCCTGGAGAAGCGGATCGTCAGGATGATCAACGGTAGCAAAGAGGCAAAAGTGACCGGGATCCGCGATATCTGTGTTGGGATCCGGGGGAGTCCATTCAAAGGCATCGGCGATTGCCTCCCCGTCGCCGCCGGCACTTCTTGCCGGGACATTCAGTTGCCGGCTGTTGCTCGCAGCACCGTCAACAAGGATGCCATCGGTCTGCCAGTACGGCCGGCTCAGGTTGGTACCCGGATTTGCCCAATAGAGTTTGACGGTAGCATTCGACGCTGCTTTCGGCCCCCGGTTACGCACTTTTACAAAAACAAAGTTCGTCTGGCCGTATTCGGGATTGGGAGCCGGCGGTTCGGCAGGATCATTCGTCAGGCTCACCCAGATATCCGGTGAGAGATACATGGTTCCCGTGGATGGCGGAATGCCGGTATCTGCCGCATTGTCCCGGATATAGAGGTCGAGGAAATCGAGACCACCGGTTGTGACAAGGGCAAAATCCTGTTTTTTGTTCACACCGGCCATCGTCTGGGTGTTAACGCTGACGCCCCTCACCCGCACCGTGTAGGTCCCGACCTGCGGATTCTGGACGACTGCCCGCTGGACGTTGTTGTTTGCCGGTGCTCCCACCACTTCAGCGCCTGCAGGAGGGATGATGGAGAGCCGCAGGGTATTGACCAGGCTTCCGCCGGCAGCTACATCGCTGGGGTAGTCCGTCCAGACAAGCGTTGCCCGGAAAGGAACCGTTGTGTTTACGACACTGAACGTATAGTCGCGTTGCTCACCGGTGCCAAGGGTCACTGATGTATCATCCCGGAACTCCATTTTTTCCGGGTAGTCCGGGAAGAGGGACCCCTTCAGGTCAACTCTTCCCCATCCCTGGTTGTTATCAGGAACCGTCCCCACATCATTGTGGGCGGCATCGTACTGCCCGGTCATCGGGTGTGCGCCATGGACGAGGAGAGCCTTGAGCAGGGCAGCCGACGGGTTTGCATGGAGGCAGGCATTCACCACGTACTGCCGGATAAGTACGACCGTGCCAGCTGTCAGAGGTGTTGACATGCTGGTACCGCCCATGTACATATAATACGGGCGGTTTGTGTCCGCGGCAGGCAAGAGCCCCCATCCCTGCTCGGTAGCCATGCTTGACCGTACCGAGAGAATGTTTGTTCCCGGCGCAACAACATCGGGTTTGATTCTCCCATCCGTTGTTGGTCCCCGGCTGCTGAAGGCAGCCATACCCTCCGGATTATTTGACAGGGGATCATTTTTAATGGGATTTGTCGGGTAATCTGCAGGCCAGCAATTTCCCCATTTGTCACAGGGACCGCCCGGGTTATACCCCCCGGTAGCCCGGTTATTCTCTGAGGCGCCGACTGAAATGCAGTTCTTCGCGCTTGACTGGATAGATAATGAATCCGGATCCACAACGCCGTTATGATCGGCATCAATACCAGCGTTTGCGGTTGAGAACAAGACAGCATAGTCCTTGTGGTTCCATATAAATTCATCAATATCATTCGTCTCTGCCGTGTAGTCGCCGGTGATTGAATTCCCGTCATTGTCCTCGATTGCCCCCCAGCTGTTCGAATGAACCCTGGCACCATCATTATAGGCCTGCTGGAAGAGCGTTTTAACGTCATCCGGAATTCCGGCAAGGTAGTAACCATCAGTCCCATACCCGGGCTTCAGGTCGAGCCACTGTTCAACGGCCTGAAAGACCAGCCGGGAGTTGTATGCCATCCCTCTTATGGAACCTCCGGACTTCGCGCCATTTCCAAGCACCGATCCGCTGACATGGGTCCCATGTCCTGATTCAAGGTCAGCGGCGCCATCGTCCCAGCTTGCGTTATTTAGATAGGGGTGGAGTCCGGCAGGTATCGCCCAGCTGTGGATATTGACGATTCTTCCCTCAAAATCATCGTGCATAGTCGCGTCATTTACACCCGTATCGAGACCCGTGTCTGCCACAGCCACAATCTGGCCTTCACCATCGAGTCCATGATTATCCCAGACCTCCCGGACGCCGATTATACCGGCAGCTACATCATTGAACAATTTGGGGATTCCATAGGGTTCTATCCACTTCACCGTGTTGATCCGTGCTATGGTCTCAATATCAGCTGTTCCCACGGAGATACGAATCCTGTCTTTTGCCGTTCCGATAACCTTCCCGCCCAGTTTTTTAATCTCTGATGAAACGGCCTTGAGATCACTGCCATCGTGGAGAATTACGTTGATGTTTCCGCCAAGAGCTGATTTATCGGAGAACTCGACCAGTTTCATGGTGCGGAGTTCCGCACTGGTGAATTTGCCTTTCTTTCCTGCAAGGAGCGGGCTTATCTTGAAGGCCGGTTCATACACGCCCACCCAGGCAACAAACGGGAGCTGTTTCACCTTTTCCGCAGTATCCGGGGGCATATTGACAAGAAAGGCATTCTCCGGGATATATCCGCCCGTCTGTGCGCCCAGGGAAGAGAGTTCCTCACCCCATTCCGGTTTGGCAGGACCGACGAACTGGACGATCCAGACGTTCTTCTCCTTTCGTTTCATGTCGGTTGCCTTCAGCTGTAATTTCTGAGGAGGTGTTGGAACTTTTGAAGAATCGAACTCAATACTTCTGAGCCGGATCATCTGGTTATTTTTCTGGACTTCAGCCTGGATTCCCTTCTTCCTTAAGGATCCAAGTTGCTCTTCGGTAACATCAGCTAAAAGAGCATCCGGATAGGTGGCGAGGACTCTGGAAACAGACTTTTCAATCTCTTTCCGTTGCCGTGCATCCGTATCCGCTAAGTTAATTATCACACGCTTTGGACTCATCTTTTCCACTTCCGTGAAGTAAGGGCCTTTTAATTCCAGCGAGGGGAGCGCGACATTGACAACCGGTCAAAGTCATGATGGCTGGTATTGTTCTGGAATTTTCGGTTGTTCTCTTGTAGTTTTCGTCTCACTCCGGTTTCTCGTTTTATTCAAAGTGCCATGTTTCGCAACATCCAGTATCACTTCGCCACCACGCAAGGTGGGCATTATAGTGCTTATAACAATAGTATTAAAAATTATTGGATTGTTTTAATGTGCAGGAATTAATAGGGTCATCCGCTGTCAGCATCATGTACAAAAAAATGTCCGTTTCGTATCCTTTTTTGCTAACCGGGTTGAGAGAGAGAGAG
>JBAVWM010000177.1:0-3322 GCA_049697815.1 Methanoregula sp.
ATATATTCCCGCACAGATTGAGAACGCATGCTGTTCGAACGGATTTTTTCCGAAGGCCTTGCTCACAACTCGTATAGTATCGGTGATACAGGAAAAGCCGCCATCGATCCACGGAGGGACGGTGATATCTGTCTTGAAATAGCAGCCCGGAACGCCTGCCCGTCACGCATATTTTTGAGACACACCGGAACGAGGACTATGTCATCGGGTCCCTTCCGCGTTTGGGTCCATTCCCTGCAGATTCCCGAAACTCCCGGGCATATCGAGAAGTGAATTTCCCCTGTCGTCCATGACCAGAAACACCGGAAGGCCCCCTATCTGGTTTTCTCGGGCGATACCATCTTTGCCGGGGATATCGTGCGGAGAGATTTTTTCGGCCGTGCCAGAAAAGAGAAGATGGCAGGAAGGATCTATGATAGTATCACACAGATCCTTCCCCTTTGCGACAGCGTGATCCTCTGTCCTGGCCAGGGTGCGCCACCTGCGGGAGTGAAATTACGGACCATCCGTTCATAACGAGAGGTTATGAGAAAGCCACAAATTCCCTGATCACCCCGTGTTTGTCTATTGCGATGCCGGCTACAAAGGAGGCCTTGCGGCAAGCATCCTGATACAGCACAATATTAGAGAGGTTCCAATGTCCTCTACAGCATGACGGCATGAAGACAGGCCGGTTTCCGGATCGAACACCGTTTTTTTTCTGGAATTTCCGTCAATTGAAAAGATTCTTCTGGAATTTCCGTCAATTGAAAAGATTTATGATGCCATGGTGGAAAGGCTGTGTGAGAGTCTATGGATATTATCAAAATTCCGCGGGCGGACAAGGCAGAATATGACCGGCTGATCGAACGGGGGTATATCTGCAGGATCGCATTCCAGGGAGAGAAATATCCCTATATTGCCCCGTTCCTGTATGTCTTCGACGGATACTTCCTGTATTTCCTCTCGACAAAATACGGCAAGAAGATCGAGCACTTCCGCAAGAGTCCCTATGCATCGGTGGAGATCGAGAAATATACCAAAGATCTCTCCACCTACACGTTTGTCACCCTTCAGGGATATCTCGAAGAAGTACATGACTCTATCGAGAAGAAGATCATACGGGAAAAATTCGTGGACCTGATCGTGGAACGGAACCTTTCCTGCAACATCCTTGCCGCGCTCGGCCATTCCCCCCTGGATGCGCCGGTTGCCATTGCAGAGGAAGAGCGGTCCCTTGTCTGGAAACTTGCCGGGGTAAGGGATATCGTTGCGCTCAAGAACCTCTGATTGCCCCTTCACTTTTTTTTCCGAGTGCCTCCCGCAGGGCATCAAGGGTTGTTACGGGGACTGAACAGGTTCGTCCGGAACAAACGTACGCCGTTGCTTTTCCGTTCTGTGCGGTCATGGGTTGGGTGAATGGGGCAAGGGCATCAAGGCCAGCATCAACCAGAGATGATCGTCGGAAATGGACGAGAACAGACGGGAGATATGTATCGCGGACCACCCGGATCATTGCCTTTGCCACAGGATCCGATTCGTCGCCTGCAATAACAACATCAGAGGCCGGCCCAAGCAGATGATCAAGGGCGCAAAGGTATGCACTGAACGAGGAAGGAGACTGGCGGACAATCCCGCCAAAAAAGTCTGCAATACGGGACGCCTGTTCTTCATAGAGTGGATCTCCGGTAAGGTGGCCCAGCAGGACAAGGTTGGAAAGCATCATCGAGTTACCGGATGGGATTGCACCGTCATAGATCTCTTTATTACGGGTAATGAGAACCTCCCCCTCATCAGAACTGGTGAAAAAACCCTCCCCCCGGATATCAGAAAAATGCCGGTGGAGATAGTTGTTCAGGGCAACAGCTTCCTCAAACCATACTGAATCGAAGCTGGTTTCATAGAGTTCGATAAGCGCCCGGATAATGAACGCGTAATCATCGGCAAATGCCGGTATTGCCGCTTCACCATCACAATAGCGATGCAGGAGGCCGCCGTCCGCAGGCCGCAACCGGTCCAGGATAAACTGCATGGCAGTCTTTGCTGCCCGGTAAAATTCCGGATTTTCGAATGCACGGGAGGCCAATGCAAGTGCTGCGATCATCAGGCCATTCCAGTCCGTCAGAATCTTGTTATCACGCCCGGGAAGCGGGCGCTTCCCCCGCTCCGCCAGGAGCTTGTTCCGGATAGAGGCAATCCGGGCCGGATCGTGCTGGTTTTCGATGTTCCCCGGTTTGATGCTCAGGACATTTTTCCCGCTACCTGCCTCTGATGAAAAGAAATTCCCCTCCTCTTCAACACCAAAAAAAGTGGCGGCATAGGGACCGTCACGAGGCCCGAGAACAGCATTCAGTTCTTTTCGTGTCCAAAGGTAAAATGCCCCTTCCCCTCCGGCACTGTCAGCATCCTCTGCTGCAATGAACGCGCCCTCCGGTGACAACAGGTCGCGGATAACGTACGTGATGATTGCTTCAGCGGTCCTTTTGTAGAGCGGCTTTTTCGTTGCCTGCCATGCTTCCGTGAAGGCCATAAGGAGCAACGCCTGATCATACAGCATCTTCTCAAAATGCGGGACATGCCACTGTTGATCCGTGGAGTACCGGTGAAATCCCCCACCAAGATGATCATGGATACCGCCGCAGCGTATTGCATCGAGAGTCATTTCGACCATTCCCAGGGCGTGATCTGACCCCGTGCGCTTCCAGTACCGCAGCAGGAAGAGGAGTATCGTTGGAGTCGGAAACTTCGGCACCCTGCCAAACCCCCCGTTGACGGGATCGAACAACGCAACGAGTTCTTCATACCCGCGCCGGATTAAGGATTGATCGGCAGTTATTCCTGGGGATACGGCGCGTGTATCCGCGAGGCGGGCAGTGAGCTGCTCTGCTGCCGTCACAAGGCTGTCCCGCTGCTTCTGCCAGAGCCGGACAATCTCCTGCAGGAGTTCAGACAGTCCGGTCATGCCGGCCCGGGTTTTACGGGGAAGATAGGTACCGGCAAAGAATGGTTTTTTGTCCGGCGTGAGGATGATTGTGAGAGGCCACCCGCCCTGACCAGTCATCTGCTGGCAGGCGGTCATGTAGACGCTGTCAATATCCGGGCGCTCCTCGCGGTCAACCTTGATGGCAATAAAATGCGTATTGAGGAGGTTTGCGATCCCCGGATCCTCAAAGGATTCATGGGCCATGACATGGCACCAGTGGCAGGTGGAATACCCGATGGAGAGAAAGACCGGTTTATGTTCTTCTGCAGCGCGACGGAAGGGTTCATCCCCCCACGGGTACCAGTCCACGGGATTATGCGCATGCTGCTGCAGGTACGGGCTTTTCTCGCTGATGAGATG
>JBAVWM010000178.1:0-5338 GCA_049697815.1 Methanoregula sp.
GGTTTCCATGCCGGGAATTATGTAAACGATTCTGAATGTCGGTCTCACACCGGTAACGGTGCGTGCCCTTCTTGCGCAGACGGGAAACCCGCGGTTCGTCTATGACACCTACCGCCGTTTTCTTGAAAATTTCGGCACCGGTATCCTGAACCATCCGCGTAAGATGTACACGCAGAATCTGAAAGATCTCATGCAAAGAGAAGGGATTACGGATGAAAGGGAACTCGATTTCCGGAGCCTGCGATCGCTGTGCCAGGTGTATGAACAGGTGTATACCCCGGAGGAATACCGGATATGCCTGACCGATGCCCGGAAGCAGCTCATAGAAAGCACAACGGCAGTCCTGCGTTCATTTACCGGACCGCGTGCAAGTGCCTTTTTTAAGACCGGTGTTACCGGCAGGGTCACCGGAACCGCTGTCACCGTGCAGGTCATGGTATACGGGAACATGGGGGCATCGTCTGGAGCGGGGGTTGCTTTTACCCGGAACCCGTGGACCGGATCGCAGAATGTCCTGATTGACTTCCGGTTCGGTGGACAGGGTGAGGATGTTGTCTCCGGTGACCTTGGGTCAATCACGCAGGACGAGATGGCGCAGGTACTGCCGGATGTATATCATGACCTTATCCGGATATGCCGGCGCCTCGAAACCCATTTTGGTGACATGCAGGATATTGAGTTTACCGTCCAGGAGGGCAAACTGTATCTCCTCCAGACCCGGTCGGGCAAACGGGCACCGTACGCTGCACTGCATATTGCCGTCGACCTCTGCAAAGAAGGAATTCTGTCACAACAGAAGGCTCTCGCGCTGCTCGAAAACATCGACCTCGATGCAATCGAGATGCAGGCACTTTCATCTCCGCAACAACCTATCGGGCAGGGGATCTCTGCCTCCGGGGGCGTTGCGTATGGTATGGTTGCCTTCACCCCAAAACGGGCTGCGTCCGATGCAAAATCAGGCCCGGTAATCCTTGTACGGGAAACCGCATCGCCCGATGACATTGTCGGGATCGATGTCGCCTCCGGCATCCTGACCGCACGGGGTGCCCGGACTTCACATGCTGCGGTTGTTGCACGCCAGCGGGGAAAGGTTTGTGTTGTCAACTGCGCCAGTCTGGTCATTGAAGAACACCTCCACCGCTGCACAATCGGCGGGGTCATGGTGCGGGAAGGTGATTTCATCTCCATTGACGGGAATACCGGCTCGGTCTACCGCGGCAGGGTAAACGTTGTTTCCCGGCGTCCTGTTGATTTGATTGAAACGGTCAGGCAGTGGAATACCCGGGCTTCCTGATTCTGATCGTGCACGGCTGTTATTCGATCCCGTATCGAATGGCGTCCGTATACATCGCATGACTGATTCCTGAAATAGCTGTTTGATTTTTTTCTGACGACCCGGAGACCGGATACGTATTCGTATGGGGATAGCATTGAACGATGACGACCGTATTGACCGGATAATAAAAGGAGGTGCTCTCGAAGTCAGTCACCTGCTTATCAGAGCGGGAATGGCAATTATGAGATATATCCCATGAATTCAGATTGTCAATTGGATCGAAACTATGTGTATAATAACACCAATCGCCACGTAAAGTTCCAATCTGGAGAGAGAGAAATTTAAAAAAAAACGGACTTTTCACCCGCAGAGCGGCGATAATTTTTTGATCAGGCGCTCCACCTGCTGCACCGCGGTGCCGGTGTACGCGTCCGGGTTGAGGAGCGCGGCGATGTCGGCCTTCGAGCAGAAGCGGACAACTTCCGGGTCGGTCCCGAGGACATCGGCCAGCGGTTTTCCCTCGGCAAGCGCCTGCATGCTCGCCAGCCGGACCCGCTCGTGGGAGTCCTGCCGGTTCATGCCTTTTTTCGTCAGCTCGATCATCACCGATTCGGCCATGTTGATCCCGTGGAGGAAGGCAAGGTTCCGGCGGATCGCGGCCCGGTTGATAACGAGGCCGTCGATGACCACGGTCATGAGGCGCAGGCAGTGGTCGGTGAGGATGGAGGATTCCGGGAAGATGACGCGCTCGCAGGAGGAGTTGGTGAGGTCGCGCTCGTCCCAGAGGGTATTGTTCTGGAGGGCGGGTTCCACCGCTGAGCGGATGATGCGGGCCAGACCGCATACCTGTTCGGATTTGATCGGGTTGCGCTTGTGGGGCATGGTAGACGAGCCGACCTGTTTTGCCCCGAAGGCTTCCTCGACCTCCCCGATCTCGGTCCGCTGGAGCGAGCGGATCCCGATGCCGATCTTGTCGAGCGTTGTCGCGACACCGGCACAGAACATGAAGTACTCCGCATACCGGTCGCGGGAGATCACCTGGTTTGAGACGTCCACGGAACCCATGCCAAGGTTCTCCATCATCGCTGCCTGCACTTCCATCCCTTTCGGGCCAAGGGCGGCCTGCGTTCCGACCGCGCCGGTCATCTGCCCGACCACGACCCGGGGGCGGAGCTGGGAAAGCCGCTCGATGTGCCGTCCTACCTCGCTTGCCCAGATCGCGAACCGGAGCCCGTAGGTTGTCGGCACGCCGTGCTGCCCGTGGGTGCGGCCGATGCAGACGAGCGTTTTGGTCTCGTCCGCCCGCTTCAGGAGCACTGCAAGGAATTTCCGGAGTTTCTGATCGAGCAGGTCGAGCGCCTGCCCGAGCTGGAGCCCGGTTGCCGTGTCGAGGATGTCGTTGCTGGTCGCGCCGTAGTGCACCCACCGTCCCGATTCCCCGCAGACCTCCGAGACCGCTTTCACGATGGCCATCATGTCGTGGCTGATCTCGGCCTCGATTGCTTTTGCACGCTCGAGCGATGCGGCCGGTGCATTCGCCTCGATCTCCAGGGCCGCGGTCGGCGGGATCATCCCGCATACAGCCTCGGCCTTTGCCAGCGCGACCTCGGCTTTGACAATGCAGGAGAACCGGTTCTTCTCGCTCCAGACGGCCCGCATCTCCGCGGTACCGTAGCGCTCCTCGATGGGGTGGACTGCCATGAAAAGGAATGGGATGTGGAGGGATATAAGGGATTTTCAAAAAACCGGAGGTTAGAGAATACCGTATTTTTTATGAGCCTGTTTAATCGTCAGCAATTCGGTAATGTGTACTGTTCTTTCCCCGATCTGGTAGACGCTGTAAAACTGTGACCGATGTGAAGACGGTACACTCTTTCGTCTTCTCTTCCTTTTGGCGATTTGATCAGCTCTTTATCCCCTGTTTTTCCGGGAGAAGGATCGTCTTTGAGTACTGCGAGCCGGGTTCTGGTGATACGCCTGCTCGTATCGTCAAGGTTGTTGAGGAAATCCACGGATTTACGTTGAACGATTATTTCGTACATCACGCTCTGATCTCCGACAACGGGACGAAATCGTCTTCTTCCATGATCCGGTATGTTTCTTCGTACAACCGGCGTCGGTTTTCTTCGCGCACCAGTTCTTTAATCAAATCATCAAACGTCTGGCCGGGCCTGCGTAATCCGTGAACGGCTTCCCAAGTACTTGGACATACCGGAATTCTTTTGGTCGCACATTCCTGGGTGGGCAATAAAATCGTGCCGCTTCCGGTCCTGCAACACCCGCACGATCACATCCCCGTACCGTTCCCCGGGTTCCCTGATGGACATCAGGGCCTGCTTGGTATCCGTTGAAACAAGCACTTTCTCGGTAAGAGGATTGGTATTCTTTGCCATAGCCTCGCTCCTTTCTGGTCTGAATGTACCTTTTGTCCTTTTGCACATGAAACCTGTGCGTTAGGTCTCTATCTGGTAACCAAAGCCGGGAAGCGGAAGGGCGGATACGGTTTCGTCCACGTTGATATACCGGGCTTTTGTTATGGTATTACCTCCATCCGGATTTGTTACCGCGAGGTATATACGGTATCGTAGGTATGCGACGGGTTCTGTGCTGGTGACCCGGCAGACTGGAACCGCCACGTGTCATGCAGGCAGCCGGTGTCATGACCTCCGGTCAGCACAAGGCTCCCGTCCTTTTCATCGCCATGGACCGGACCCCGCCATGCGTTCCTATTTCTTTTTTCCCGAACCGTAGGGTTGTACCTCGAATTTCGCAGAGGTGGTAGGGCCTGTCGGATCATGCGATTCGATTGAGACGCTATACGTACCAGGTTTCATCGGGCGGGACGGATTAAATCCGACCTGACCGGTCTCCGGATTAACACCAAGGTCGTATACTTTATCCTCCTCCCAGGACGTTGTGCCTTTGAATTTCCTGTCCCGAAGGGATTTATCGACAACAACGCCCTCAATCGATAGCGGTGTATTCGGGCCATTTTCATTGTAGCGTTGTGTGCCGGGGTCTTTCACAATCACGGGATATTTCGGTTCAGTCGCTGGTTCCTGCTTCTTCGGTGCCATATCGTCATCCCCTTTTATGACATGCGCCTTATGGAAGGCCGGGAATAAATACCTGTCTGTTACCCCGGTACACAGAGAAAAATCTGCGTACGTGCTGAGAATAATGGCAGGATATGTCTGAAAGGAGGCAGAATTCAATGTCAGATATTTGCGGGTTCTGAATGGAGTCCCCCTGGATTCATACAGTACAGGGATTACTAGTTGGTGATTTCACCCTCACGCTTTTTTGCCCGGCCCTCGCAGGAAACGGTCAGCTTGATCCCGGCACGATTTGATTGCTCACCATTTTCACCCCGCATCCACACCCATAAAACATCCGGCCGCCAACATTACAAGAGAAATGGACACGATCGACACCTTCTTCCCGTATCCTGAGTACCGATCTGGCCAGCGCACCATGCTCGAGGTCGCTGCGACCGTAGCACGGGACGGCGGCATCGCGATGATCGATGCCCCGACCGGGTCCGGCAAGTCGAGTGTCGTTGCCTCGCTCCTGGCCGAGCGAAAGAAACGGAAGATCGTGATCGCGGTCCGGACCATCAGCCAGCTCACGACCTTCATCCGCGAGCTCGAACTCGTGCGGAAGAAACAGCCGCAGGTCAAGACCGTGTACCTGGTCGGCAAGAAGAGCATGTGCCCGCTCGGGGGAGAAGGAGATGTTTACCGCCGCTGCGAAGGGGTCAAGGCCTTCTCGAACTCGCTCATGCGGGACCGGGCTGAGAAGGGGGCGTTAAACCCGATCAGGGACCCGTTCATCGTCCAGCAGATCCGGCGCATGGACAAGGAGCACCCGCTTCTCTGCCCGTACTATATCGCAAGCAGGCAGTTCGTGCCTGCCGAGACGCTGGGCGTCCGGATGGTCCCTTCCTATGCGCTGCGCTCCCGGGCCGAGCGCGTGATACAGAACCCGGTCCCGCCCCGGGAACTCGGGGATGTGTGTGGCGAATGCTGCCCGTACGAGCTGATGATGCAGGCAGCCCGGACC
>JBAVWM010000179.1:0-2830 GCA_049697815.1 Methanoregula sp.
GACTTTATGGGTGCATTATGATTGCATGGCTGTTCAAATGGCGGAGTCTGCGGGCAGGAGCAGTCATCCTTGCAGGCTGGATTCTGGCTGCACTCCTTGTCCTGTTGACAACACTCGGGATTTTTCAGATTATCCGGTAAAAAAGAAATTATAAACCACATAAACGTGTATTTGGCTAAAATTTCGTTTGTTCTCCATCAGCACGTGAATATTCTTGATCATGCAAGAAGGATCGGGTCGGTCGAAAATTCAGATCATGTATTCTCTTCATAAAAGAGATGATGAACATAATCGCACCCTGTTCGAAAAGATTCCTGTTCTGGGCCACAAGGCGATTTGGGTCTTTTTTCAATTAAGAAGACAATAAGGAGAATAAGCCCGGTTTGAGCCAGAAATTAAAATGGACTTTGACCCGCGGTCAGAGTGTCGTCGGGGGAATATTGTCCAGAGTTCAAATCTTTTTTTTAGAGAAATCGTGAAAAATGTAAAGGGCAGACCCAGAAATTTTACCATTGCATATAAGGATCCATAAAAACAGTTCAGGTAAAATCCTGAACGCTGAAAAGAGAGAACGGGAGAGAATTGACTGACAGATTCAATGCATATTCCCTCTCTGCAACCGTATAAACACAACCTGTAAATAATTTGACGTGTGGAATTATTGTATTCCTTTTCCCATCAGGGTAACCTGACAGGAGACGGGCGTGACCGGATCAAAATTCCGCTAAAGAGCGATCTCTCCTGTTTTGAACAACCAGTTCACGGGGAGAAGAGCGCTCTCTGTGCGATCCCTTGAGTTTTCGCTCCTCCTTGAAGGGGAATAACAAAGTAAGGGGTATTCTATGTCGAGATACAATTTTGATGTATTCAACAAGCCGGTGCTGCTGAGTCTGGTCTTTCTCTGCATGATCTTCCTCATACCAGGAGTTTCTGCTCTTGCAGACGGATCAGCACAAAATGCCGGGGCAGCTGGCAACGAACTCCGGCAGGCCCCGGTCAACCCGTTATTCACCAGCTATATTGAGGAGAAGAAAGCCGGGCTCTCTCCGTTATCTGCACAGGAAAGCGGAAGCGGACAAAAACTGGGCTATATCCCATCCCCGATATACCGTCCCCAGGTACAGGGCACCCCGATTTCCGTATCGCAGGACGGGAGTTCCGGTTACACAAGTACAGGGACACTGCCTTCCACGTACGCTACAAGCTATGACCTTCGAACATACAGCAAAGTCAGCCCGGTCAAAAATCAGGGAAGTTTCGGGACCTGCTGGGCACATGCCACGTACGGTTCCCTGGAATCCACGGACATGCCGGTCACCCCCGCACCGGATTTTTCCGAGAAAAATCTTGCAAACCTTGCCGGGTTTGCCATTGCCATCCCGAATGGTGGGGGAAACGCGTGGATGTCCACGGCATACCTGACGCGATGGAGCGGCCCGGTCAACGAGGCCACCGATCCCTACCCTGCGGGCTCATGGACCGCCTCACCCGCGTATCCTCCTGTGGATCACGTACAGAACGTCATATTCTTCCCCTCCCGGATATCCGGGACTGACAATTCGAATATCAAAAGCGCGCTGACGACCTATGGCGCAGTATACTCATCATTTTACTGGAGCGATTCGTACTATAATGCCGCAGGTACCGCGTATTACCAGCCTCCCACTGCCTCGGACACTGGCGGCGGAGGGCATGCGGTTACTATCATTGGTTGGGACGATACCTATGCGGCATCTAATTTTAACACCGCACCTGCGGGGAACGGGGCATGGCTGGTAAAGAACAGCTGGGGTACCGGATGGGGCAACGCCGGATACTTCTACGTATCCTATTATGACAAATATTTCGGGTCTATGGGCGGGCAACGGGAAACCGCGGTATTCCGCGGCGAGGCAACGTCAAACTACGATGCTATCTATTCGTACGATACAAAAGGTGAGATAAACGACGCCTGGTATGGTACACCAAAAACCGGGTCATTTGCCAATGTCTATACCGCCACTTCCCCCGGAGCGCTGTCTGCGGTCGGGTTCTATACCACCGATATGAACGTTCCCGCTACCATCAAGATTTATAAAAACCCGACCTCAGGACCCGTTACGGGAGGAACCCTTGCAGGCCAGTATACCACCACGCTGGCAAATATGGGGTACAATACCGTAGTATTGCCCTCCGCACAGCAGGTCCCTCTTGCAACGGGCGACAAATTCTCGGTGGTCGTTACCGTTGCCAACCCGACGAATAACTGGTATATCCCGGTTGAATATAATTATCCGGGATATACCAGCGGCATTACTTCTACAACGGGCCAGGGTTATGTATTAGCGGGTTCTACATGGGATGACTGGCACACCTACATGGAGTCTATAGGTTATGGCTACAGTCATATCTGCCTGAAGGCATATACTACCACTTCGTCGCCCACAGCACCTACGGTAGTCAGCATCTCACCGGCCAGCGGACCGCTGACCGGTAACACCCTCGTGACGATTACCGGCACCGGGTTTACCGGTGCAACCGGCGTTATGTTCGGTACCACCGCCGGCACCAGCCTGGCCGTCGTCTCCGGCACCACCATCACCGTCCAATCCCCGGCACACGCTGCAGGTACCGTTGATATAACTGTCACAACGCCCGATGGAACCAGCGGGACGTCATCTGCTGACCAGTTCACGTACGTCCCCGCCCGACCCGTCGTAACCGGCATCTCACCGGCCAGCGGACCGCTGACCGGTAACACCCTCGTGACGATCACCGGCACCGGGTTTACCGGCGCAACCGGCGTTATGTTCGGTACCACCGCCGGCACCAGCCTGGCCGTCGTCTCCGA
>JBAVWM010000180.1:0-4351 GCA_049697815.1 Methanoregula sp.
TAAGAATTGATTTGATTCTGTGGGTAAGACCCGCGGCCTGCTGCACGCCGCACCTTCAACTCTCTAAGACGATTTCGATGCCGATATCCTTTGGCACCTGGATGCGCATCAGCTGCCGGAGTGCACGTTCGTCGGCATCGATGTCGATGAGACGCTTGTGGACACGCAGCTGCCAGCGGTCCCATGTTGCAGTCCCCTCACCATCGGGGCTCTTCCTTATGGGAACAACGAGTCGTTTCGTTGGAAGTGGTATCGGGCCGGCCAGATTCACACCTGTGCGCTCTGCAATTTCCCGTATTCTGTTACAGACCATCTCTACTTTGTTAAAGTCAGTTCCTGTCAGGCGAATTCTGGCTTTCTGCATCTTTTTTCACATCCAAAAAAATAATTTATCTCATCTGCTTTGGCTTGATCGAGATGCACATGCCGGCTGCGATGGTCGATCCCATATCACGGACAGCGAACCGGCCCATCTGCGGGAGTTCCTTGACGGGCTCGATGACCATCGGCTTGGTCGGTGTAATGACGACGATGGCTGCATCGCCGGACTTCAGGAACGTGGGGTTCTCTTCCTTGGTCTGGCCGGTGCGGGGGTCGAGTTTCTTCAGAAGCTCGGTGAACGTGCAGGCAGTCTGGGTCGTGTGGCAGTGGAAGACCGGGGTGTACCCGACGGTCAGTGCACTCGGGTGCTGGAGCACGACGATCTGTGCGGTGAACTCTTCCGCAACGGCTGGCGGGGCCTCGACGGGTCCGCAGACATCGCCGCGGCGGATGTCGCCCTTGCCGATACCGCGGACGTTGAACCCGACATTATCGCCGGGTACTGCCTGCGGGATCTCTTCGTGGTGCATCTCGATGGACTTGATTTCCCCGTCCTTGTTGGCGGGCATGAAGGAGACTTTCATCCCCTTCTTCATGATACCGGTCTCAACGCGGCCGACCGGCACGGTGCCGATACCGCTGATGCTGTATACGTCCTGGATCGGCAGGCGGAGGGGCTTGTCGGTCGGTTTTGCCGGTTCCTTGAAGGTGTCGAGTGCCGCAATGAGGGGCAGGCCCTTGTACCAGGGAGTCTCGGGGCTGTTGACCTTGATGTTTGCCCCGCCAAGGGCGCTGATGGGGACAAAAAGAGTTTCGTCGGGCTTGTAGCCAACCATCTTGATAAGGTCGGAGAGGTCTTTCTTTACCTCGTTGAACCGCTTCTCATCGAACTTGACCGCGTCCATCTTGTTGATGGCGATGATGATCTGGGATATGCCAAGCGTCCTTGCAAGGAAGACGTGCTCCTTGGTCTGCTCCATGACACCGTCAGGGGCTGCGACAACGAGGATTGCTGCGTCGGCCTGGGATGCGCCGGTGATCATGTTCTTGACAAAGTCCCGGTGTCCGGGGCAGTCCACGACCGTGAAGTAGAACTTGGCAGTGTCGAACCGCTTGTGTGCGATATCGATGGTGATACCTCTTTCACGCTCTTCCTTGAGGTTGTCCATAACCCATGCAAATTCAAAGGTAGCCTTACCCTTGGACTCGGCTTCCTTGCGGTAGCCTTCGATGATGTGTGCCGGTACGGCGCCGGTCTCGAACATCATACGGCCGACGGTAGTAGACTTTCCGTGGTCGATGTGTCCGATAACGGCCAGGTTCATGTGGGGCTTGTCTTGTGCCATTTAATCGTTCCTCCAAAGCAGGACTGTGCGCTACAGTCAGTTTGTGCGAGTATTACATATATGAGCCCCGTCTATATAAATTATTTCGATTGCCGGGACCGTTTTTTACGGTGACAATTTCGCTGTACTGAAATTATACCGACATGATGATATCGGAAGCCAAAAAATCCATGATCATGAAGACGCTTGAATTTGTGCGGGACTTAAGAAAGGACCGCGTGACCGTTGCGTGTGCCGACGGCATGGTCTCGGTCTCCAGCAAGTGCGCCTACTGCGGGCACTGCACGGGGATTGTTGTGGGAAAACGGGTGGCACCCTCGCCCCAGAAGGATGCACTGGACGCGCTCCGCAAAGGCACGGGGTCAGACGAGAGCCTGATGACGGCTGCCATGATGTTCAATACGCTTGTCCGGGACGGGAATGCCATTGCCTGCGATGACGATGCGAACGCCGGGTTTCTCGGATTATACTGATTTTTTACCGCGCTCGTTTTATTTTAAAAAATCGCAATTTTTCTGGTTTTTTATTTTTTATTCACAGAGGGTGAGAAGCATAATCGATGAACGCAACCAAAGACAATCAGGCATAAAAAAGGATTCACGATGAAATTTAAAAAAATTACAGTTTTTTTAATTATCATAGTTCTGGCTTCAATTGCACTTATTTTAATACCTCTTTGGGATGGGGAGTGGGAGAATACGGTTACAGACCGGGCTCCTGTGCCCGTCTATGGCTATAGAATAATCAATATTTATCCCCATGATAACGCTGCGTATACCCAGGGCCTGGTGTATGATGGACAGGATCTCTATGAAAGCACGGGACTTTATGGGAACTCATCTGTGCGCAGGGTGGAACTGGAGACCGGAAAAATACAACAGTCCCATACAATGCCAGCCGGATATTTTGGCGAGGGAATAACCCTCTGGAAGGATCAACTTATTCAATTAACCTGGAAGTCGATGAGAGGTTTTGTCTACAACAAGTCCGATTTCATACAGGTACGTGAATTTTATTATACCAGAGAGGGATGGGGGATCACCAGCGATGGGATACGCCTGATAATGAGCGACGGTTCAGACACACTCTATTTCATGAATCCTGATACTTTTGCTGACGAAGGCTCGATCAGGGTGAAGGAGAACGGCAAACCGGTTTTTAACCTCAACGAGCTTGAATTCGTACATGGCAGGATATTGGCCAATGTTTATGTCGATAACAGGATCGCGATAATCTCACCCGAGACGGGAGCGGTAACCGGTTGGATCGATCTCAGGGGAGTTACAGCCAGGGAAAAAAACCTGAGCTGTGTGGATGTCCTGAACGGGATTGCCTATAACCCCAAAAATGGCACACTGCTCATAACGGGAAAACTGTGGCCGGAGCTGTTCGAGATCGAAATTCAAAGAGAGGGCAGTCCTGTCCGGATATAAATATCATAACCGGGCATCAGGATTATCAAATTTTGTGGGGGATTCCCCGGTATCTTTGCCAAAGGGCCTTTTTATTAAAAAATTGCTCTGGAGAAAACCTTGCGTTTTAATGACAGGATCCCCCTCTTGCGCCAGTAAGTCCCCCAAGGGGGACGGGGCGCGCATTGAGATGCACGAGTATGAGGTTATCCGGAAATTTCCGTTATTTCTTTAACCGCTCATACATCACTATCCCGAGAGGGGTATGCACCGGCTTCGGCAGGATGGGGGGCAGCGTCTTCAAAATAAAGACGAGGATTTTTCAGGCAGGCCCGGCTTCTTCTCCTTCATCGCCTTTGCGATCTCCTCTTTGAACTTCCCGAAATGGATGTCGTCAAGCTGTTCGGACAGCAGCCTGCCGCTCCATGCGCGACGGTAGACCCAGTCGATGATCTTTTCTATTGCAAAGAGGACCTCTTCTTCGGAATCCGCGGTCAGCAGTTCGCGGCCGATCTTCGGGTGCCTTCCCCGCCTCCCCCCAACACTCACGAGGAAATGCCGGTGGTCTGCCTTTACCAGCTCGTACGGGCAGGAGCGGATACAGACCCCGCACTGCACACACTTGTCCTCTGTGAGTTCTGCGATGCCGTTTTTTACCCGGAGGGCTCTCTCCTTGCAGTACTCAACGCACGTCCCGCAGCCGGTACAGAGGCCGGGCGTGCGGACCGGGTGGATCCTTCCTATGATGCCGATCTCGTTGAGCATGGGGCTCGTGCAGGCATTGGGGCAGCCGGACATGGCGATCCGCATCTTGACCGGCATCTCTTTTCCAAAAAGTTTCTCGTCGATTCTTTTTGCAAGGCCGATGGTATCGATATTGGCAAACTTGCACCGCGAGGTGCCCGGGCAGGCAATAATATTGACGATCTCATCCCTCTCCGAACCCACGGGCGTCCCGTTCTTCTCAAGGGCGCGCTCGATCTTTTTGAGCAGGGCGGGACTGACGTGGGGGATCTCGAGGGTCTGCCGGGTCGTGCAGTGGATGGTACCATTCCCGTACTTTTTGGCAATGGCGGCGATTCCCCGGACCTTCTCCACGGAGAGGACTCCGGCCGGCGTACGGATGCGGACCGTGCAGAAGTCGGCGTCCCGCTCGGTGATCACACCTCCTTTCATGTGTATGCCATACCTGGTTTGCATCAGACAATAGTGAGAAGGAGAGGAATATTAAGCGTGGTGTTGATGCACAACGGGATGAGAGGAGTACAAGGG
>JBAVWM010000181.1:0-2858 GCA_049697815.1 Methanoregula sp.
GTTCTGGGTATACGGCAAGCGCGGACAGGTCGTCCAGCTGCCGCTCAAGGTGACCCACAAATACGAGCAGCCAGGCTGTCATGTCTGCCTTGACTATGTTGCCAACCTCGGTGATATCTCCACCGGTTCCGTTGGCAGCCCCGATGGATGGAGCACTGTCTTTGTCAGGTCCAAGATCGGAGATTCGGTCTGGGCAAAGGCAATGGCAGCAGGTTGCTTTGAGACACAGCCAATCGAGAAGGTCAAACCAGGACTTGAACTCGTGACCAAGCTCGCCAACGAGAAGATCTCCAAGAACAAGAAGACTATCGAAGAGCGCGCAACATTCGGTGTAGGCAAGGGTCTCCGGAACCCCTACATCTAAATTTTTTATTTCGAAGGTGATCTGCATTTTTATCTTGTGGCCATGGAGTGGACACAAGGTTTATAGAGATGATATCAGTTGAGAGAAGAGAGAGAACTCATCAGAGTCTTCGAATTGCAAGGATTGAAAACCCGAACCAAGAAAAGAATCCGCAAGAGTTCTTCAAATTTACGAGGTTTTTCATACGTTTTTCTGTAATCACGAAGTACCCTTGATATATTTCCTGTCTTACAAGACCAGTCCATTATCCAAAGGTATCGTTTTTCCCGCATGGCGGGAACGATTTTGAGTGAATGGTGACGTCCAGAAGTGACGTTAGTGAAAACAAAGGTTCATCCACAAGGGATTGCAGATTGTCAAAGGAAGCCTGTACATTTTCTCATATTAATAATAATGAACGGGTCATAAAACCCCAAGATCCCGCCATTTCATATGTCCATGCGAATACTCGCACTTATCTGTCACCAGGGATTAATACCGATACTAACTTCCCTGTGCTCAAGAGTCTTGTTCACCTGCGATGACGATCGGTTATTCCAAGACAGCAATTTTCCAATAGAATCTCCATATAAACCACCGGCTGATATACACTAACCAGCTTTGTTTTTTGGGTTTTTTCAGAGACGATTGCGGGAGGTCAGAAACCAAGTAGTGGGAATAAATTTCCGGTTAAAAACAAAAAGGTTTGAAACAAGATAATAAGCATCCCGATTCACCATGTGGACCGGTTGCATAGGCCGGGATTCGAGCGTACCCTCATTCGTCTTTTCAGCGGTAAGATAACTGTCATACATATGGAGATCCAAGCCACAAGACAGGGAATTAGATAAAGAAATAATCCCAGGACTGTGCCAAGACGTAGAACAGCCCCCTTTGGGCTTTCACAATTGGATACCCTGCCCAACAGCGGGGATCAGGAATGAACAGGATACCGCGTGCTGCAGATTCTTTTCGTCTTCAAGCAGGGTTTCATTTCGGGAACCTGCTGGTTTACTACTGCTATCAAGACGGCCGAAATGTACGATGGCAGATCCGGGGATTTATCTCCAAAGCGATGTCCACAAAAGCGAACAGATCTCATCCATGGTTCTCGCTTCGGGTTATCGACCCTTAGGTTATAAAGAGTTAATCAGAATATACAATCTGAAAGGATCAAGTGTGAGTCTGGGCCATCAGAAGCTGATTACAGATAATAGAAAGCGTTTAACAATCCGGAATTAATAGATTCTTATCCAATAATGTGGTGGAACTGCGTGAAATCAGGTAAACGTGAAATAGTAATTCTCGTATTGCTGCTTGCAATCATGGCAACACCGGTTACCGCAGCAGTCTATTTTACCTCGAGTGCACCTGGAATAATCACCAAGGGGGATCCTTTTTCCGTGAGCGGAACCGGGGCAGTCAATGGCACGGTGGGGATATGGATTATTGGAAGAGATCATTTTGAGATCCTGACGAGCGCCCCGGATCGTCAAGTAAATTTCTCGATAACTATCAAACCCTCCGCCACGGACAGATTTTCCAGTGGCCAGTATGCCATCGTATACCAGGACCCGGGAGCGAGTGGTATCCTAGAGAGTGAAGGGGGAACAGATGTCAATGGCAGCCTCGCGGTTATGAACCGGGGGAAGATCGTTGCAAGACTCGGGCCTCGTCAGGAACTGGGAGGAAATGTCCACATGGTGGTGGATCAGATCCTGAACACTTCTTCAATCCCAGGCATTGATGATACCTTCCATGCAGAATATTTCTTTGTTGAGGAACCTGCCATCCATTTCGACCAGCTAATCCCGGCTTCAGGGTTCCGGCTACCCGACCAGATTACAGGTGAGCCCGTGGTAATTTCAGGGACAACCAATATAGGGACTGAAAATACACTCAACACCGAAATCCGGAAACGGAACACAAACGAGCTCGTTACGGAAAAAACCATCCCGGTCACAACAGGCCATCGTATGAATGCCTGGACGTGGGATCTCGATGCACCGGGTCTGCCACCGGGAGACTATGAATTGACCGTCGTATGGACAAAATCGAATGTCACCGGCAAGGGATTATTCACAGTAAAATACCCTGCACCACCGTCATCCTCTCCGGTAAAGCCCATGGATGAAATTATTCCCCAGCAGGTTGACTACACATTTCCTGTTTTTGTGGCATGTTCACTGATCGTGCTTGCGATTGTCCTCTATTATGCGGGCCGAGAGTGAATGATCCGTCTTTCCTGAAACGATTACCGGATTCGTTTGTCCAAAATACTTTAGAGCTAAGAACCAGAGATCTGTCGGGGATATCAACGTGGGAAAGGACATTTTTGTTAGAGTGTTAATGTCCTATGCCGATATTGCTGAAAAAAATTTCGAAAACAATCAAGACCTACGCGCAAAACGCCTCGTCGGGTTTTGCGCTACGCACGTACCTTGATCCGGATCGCTACCGGAATCCAGAGTCTCCCCTGGAGAATCTCCGACGGGAAAATCCCATAACAAAGACC
>JBAVWM010000182.1:0-1603 GCA_049697815.1 Methanoregula sp.
GACGAAAAGAATTCGTTATTCTCTCCGCACGGACCACACCAGTGCGAGGAGCAGGGCCGCGCCCGCGAGGAATGATCCAAACCCGGGTGATTTTGTCGGAGCTGCGGTCGGGAGAGTTGTCGGCGGAACAGTTGGGGAGGCCGTGGGGGGCGTTGCCAGATCGGTGACCGGGGTTGTTATCATGGTCTGTACCGTGGTTGTAACAGGAGTCTTTACCGTTGTGGGCAGACGTGTTGCCACAGTCGTCGTGACTGTTGTATGGGTATTGAGAACGATGAGCGGGTTTCTTTCCTGGCTTACCATGCCGACATCGTTGCTGACGGTCTTGCCGGACACATCATAATTGTCCTTCATGGAATTGACATTAGATTCCGCCCAGATCGTGTAGGTGCCGGGAGGATAGGTTTCACGCAGTCCGGTGTCCCAGATCGGTCCCGTTGGATAAGGTGTTGTAGAGACGGGGACATCCTGGAGGGACGTCGTTGTCCCGCCATTGTTGGTCAGGGCTGATAACGTTGCCCCGTCCGGTGACCTGACATAGATCGTGATCGGGACCGCGGAAACACCGGAGCGCTGGGTTATCTGGTAGAGATTGGTCGTGATCTTGAAGGCGACCTCGTCGCCCAGCGGGACCCAGCCGTCAGTTGCATCATACCCGAGGGTTGCATCTTCAACCCGGATATCGAGGTTCGGATCTGCTACCGTAAAGGCAAGATTACCGGGCGAGTTGCATCCCGGAGGAGGACAATTAACTCCTGATGAGTTGATACGATACCACGCACCAAGCCTGCCCGAGAATTCTGATGGGGAGACCGAGAAACCGGATGGATCCGGGACCATGATAGTATAGCTCGGTGCGGTGTTGTAGATATCTGCTGCCGCTGCCCACCAGCCAATCTGGGTGCTCCCGCCCAGGGCAGCGGTAATATCCAGTCCCTCTTCACCCAGGAAGACGGTATTACCCTGGGCGATGGTGCTTATCGGGGCTGCAGCCATTGCTCCTGCAGAAAGAGCAACGAGTGCAAGCACCAGCACAGTACAGATTTTTCCCAAGCTGTTCATCATAAGGAACCATGACCTTTCCCATTATAAATACTTGTCAAATCCCCCCTCATCTTACCGGAAACAGCAGGAACGGGAGCAGGAAAACCAGGACGGGATCCTGGTACTCATCAAGAGGATTCACGGGTTATCCGGTCGAAGTTTTCAAATACGCGGTTTCCTTCGAAGGTATGGCTGACCTCCGGGTGCCACTGGAGCCCGTAGAGGCGCTGGTCGGGCTTTGCGATCGCTTCTACACCGCAGATACCGGAACGTGCAAGGAGGATAAATCCGTCCGGAATGCTCGTTACCTCATCAGCATGGGATGCCCAGACGTTCATGGTCTTTGGGTATCCCCTGAGGATATCATCCTGTTCGCAAATTTCAACTTCGACCGGGCCGTAACCGCCGCTGTGGCCGGGGTGCACGCTTCCTCCGTATTTCGTGGCAATGATATGGAGGCCGAGGCAGATGCCGAGTACGGGGAGGCCGAGGTCCAGGTACTCCGCACAGTTGCCCGATCGTCCGATATCCGGCCCGCCGCCGAGGATGATCCCGCGAC
>JBAVWM010000183.1:0-9186 GCA_049697815.1 Methanoregula sp.
GCCTTGTTGCAATCATCCGAATCGTGATTAACCTTGCTGTCACAGGCTGCACGAGCTCCAGCCCGTTGACCTCTGCAGGCAGCGGTGAATCATCCCCTGCCCGGGAAACAACCGGGCGGGTAAACGCATCGCCGGCAGGTTGAAACGCTGTGGCCTCGTTACTCTACGATCTGGGCTCCATTGCCATCTATGTGTTTATTGTCACGAGCATGCTCCTGACCGGTCTTATGGTAACCATCGGTGATCTCATCGCACCATTGCACAACAGGCGGCTCCTCATCCTCTCGCTCTTTGCGAATTTCATCCTCGTGCCCCTGATCGCCATTACCCTTATTCTCCTCATCCCCATGAATCCGCAAATGGCAGCCGGCCTGCTCCTCGTGAGCATCTCCGCCGGTGCCCCATCAATGGGAAAGGTGGCACAGATCACCAGGGGGAACGTTGCCCAGGCGGTCTCGCTGACCATAATCATGACCATCGTCACCATCGTGCTCATGCCATTCCTGATACCCTTCATATTCGAAGGGGCGCAGGACGATCCTCTCTATGTCATGGGCAACCTGGTGGTCCTGATACTGATCCCCATCCTCCTTGGGATCACCATAAGGAGCAGATCGGAGCCGGTCGCTGCCCGCCTCGAGCCGGTTATGGACTGGGTCTCCGATATCTCCATCCTGGTAATCTTCCTGACGTTCGGCATTATCTTCTTTTCACGTTTCGGGAATATCGTAAGTACCGGCTCCGGGGCCCTCGCGGTCTTTGTGGCCATTCTCTTCACGCTGGCAGCAATTGGCTTCACCTACCTGATCGGGGGATTCGAAAAGGATTCAAGGCAGGACCTTGCCCTTATGGTCGGCTTCCGGAACATAACCGCCGTCGTTGTTGTCATCTTTGCGAGTTTCAGGAACCTCAGGAAGGATGCAGGTGACGGGATCTTTGCAAGCTTCATGGACCTCCAGAACGATGTCCTCCTCATGGTGCTCATGGTCGCCGTCTTTTCCATCATCATTGTCTCAATTCTTGTCGGGATCCTCTACAGGAAACGGAAGAATGCCGAGAAGAAGCACCTTGATTGTTAACCGCTGGTAGTCCTTTTTTCCGTTCAGTACTGCCGTTTCCGGCAGGGGAGGTGAGATCGAAATGGCTCCGTGATCATTAGATACTCCATTGAAGAAGATTTCATCCGGAAACAGTATACTATTTAGCATCGAATAAAATTTTTACATGACGTGTTTGGTTACACTGCTTCATTATATCCTCAAAAGAATCAGACCTTGAGTGATAAAGTGCGATGGAGCAGCAACATTGATTGATGACGTGGTCATGAACCATCTCCAATACGATCCAACAAAACGATATCATTCACCCCTGAATAGCAAATGGTCCCGCGTTGATCAAATTAGTCAAGAAGATGTTTTCATGGAATCCGGCCTAAAAAATTCGATAGGTAAGATGATAAAAGCCTGAAAATTTAAACCGTTTAATCCCGCACTCACTGCCAGATACGTTTCAGGTCATTCGCCTTCCACTGCCCGGATTAATCGCACAATCAGGTCTGCGGCCTGTGCCTGTTGATCGTCCGCGGAAATCGTGGCTGTCCCATCTCCCGGCTGAAGGCCATAATTGCCGAACTGGGCATGGTTGCCCCCGTCTATCACCTTCATAATTGTTCCATGCGGGAGCATCGGCAGGGTAGCATTGTAGGTATCCATATTCAGGACCTGATCGTTTGACCCATAGATTGAAAGACCTTTCAGGTCGGTAGAGGAGAGGTCGTCGCTGGTCGCCGGGTAGGATGCCAAAAACGCCACACCCTGTATTTTAAAAGTATGTTTCTTAGCATAGGACGCCGCCATAGAGCCCCCCAATGAGTGCCCGCCGACGACCCAGTACCGGATGTCCGGATAGGCTGTAATCACATTGTCCGCTTTATCGATGCCAAAGACAGCCAGCGAAAGTGGCATCCTGACAATGGTAACCATATATCCATGGCTGGCGATTTCCTGTGCTATGGGTGCATAGGATCGATAGTCAATATGACCCCCGGGGTACAAAATGAAACCGGTTATAGGTGTATTCAAGGTCGGGGTGAACACAATATAATTTCCATTGTCCTGAACTGTGACGTTTGCATTCGATTCCATAGCAGCCAGAGCTTCATTTGCAGGCCCGAGGGGAGTTAACCCCCAGATTATAAAACCGACAATGCCGAGGACTACTACGACTCCGGTGATGATGAGAACAGTCTTTAACTCTTTTTTCATTCTTCCTCCAAAATCCTGTTTATTGAACTACAATAGCAAATGATACCTTATGAATTTCTGTTTTTTTTTATGGCACTGTGGAATTCCTTAATGAAGATCAGAACCGGTGTCCATTCTTTATTGAGGTACATCCTGCGAGACAATGAACAGCGCACAGATGAACGCCACAAAAGCCACAACCCTGATTTTTTTAGTGCCCGGTGAAACATGAGGGGCAGCACTATACAATGATTCCTCATGTCGTTATCTATGCGGGCAATGGACACTGCACGTGAAATCTTATCCTGCGAATGATAAATAGAACATGTTTAAATAACAGATATAGATTAAACGCTATTGCTCTTTGAGGTAAGATTGTATGACCAAACCCTGGAAGGGAAAAATTGCGGTTGACATAAGGGAATCCAAACCAGACTGGATCCCGTTTACCCAGCCGATCGCACCGGAGGGATCTCCTAATATCCTCTGTATCGTCTGGGACGATGTAGGGTATGGCACAATGGATACGTTCGGAGGCCCTGTTGAGACCCCGAATATGACCCGGATAGCTGAAGCGGGTATCCGTTTCAGTAATTTCCATACCACCGCTCTCTGTTCACCGACACGTGCAAGCCTGATAACCGGCCGGAATGCGACCAGCAACAACATGGCCACCATCGTCGAAGCATCGTGTGGTTACCCCGGCCTGAGTGCCCGCATACCCTTTGAGAACGGGACCATTGCCGAAGTGCTCAATGAACGGGGCTGGAATACCTATGCTGTAGGGAAGTGGCACCTCACCCCCGGGGAGGAGACCGATCTCTCGGCATGGAAAGCACGCTGGCCGCTTGGCAGGGGATTCGAACGTTTTTACGGGTTCCTCGGGGGGGAGACCAACCAGTGGTACCCGGATCTTGTCTATGACAATCACCCAGTCGAACAACCCTCCACTCCGGACGAAGGATACCATCTCTCAAAAGACCTTGCTGACAAGGCAATAGGTTTCATCCGGGACGCAAAGACCGTGGCGCCGGATAAACCCTGGTTCATGTATTTCTGCCCGGGATGCGCCCATGCCCCTCACCATGTCTTCAAAGAATGGGCGGACAAATATAAAGGCCGGTTTGACATGGGTTACGAGGAGATCCGAAAGCAGATCCTTGCAAACCAGAAAAAGATGGGACTGTTGCCGGATTCAACAGAACTCTCCCCCATCAACCCGCACGGGGAACCCGCTGCAAAAGGACCCGACGGGCAGCCATGGCCGAAACTTGATTTCGTGCTCCCGTGGAACTCCCTCTCAAAGGACGAGAAGACACTGTTCATCCGGATGGCGGAGGTATTTGCCGGGTTTGTATCGTATACGGACCAGGAGATCGGCCGGGTCCTCGATTATCTTTCGGAATCAGGGCAACTGGAGAACACGATTATCATCGTTATTTCAGACAACGGGGGAAGCGGGGAAGGCGGTCCGACCGGTTCCTTCAATGAAATGAAATTTTTCAATAATGTACCGGACGACATTAAGGAGAACCTCCTCCGCCTCGACGAACTTGGCAGCCCGAAGGCCTACAACCACTATTGCACCGGCTGGGCCTGGGCTTTTGACACACCGTTCCCCTACTGGAAACGGTTTGCCGGGTACGAGGGAGGGGTTGCTGATATGTGCCTTATTTCCTGGCCTCAGGGAATAAAAGCACGGGGAGAGATCCGCGACCAGTATATCCATGCCGTGGATATTGTGCCAACCCTGTATGAGATGCTGGGTATCACACCGCCGGAAGTCCTGAAAGGGTTCACCCAGAACCCGATTGAAGGGGAGAGTTTTGCAGGAGCGATAAAGGACCCGAAGGCGGAAGAAAAAGATGTCCAGTTCTACTCGATGCTGGGACAACGTGCACTCTACTGCAAGGGCTGGCTCGTCAACACCATCCACCCCCCCATCTCCGGCTGGGGCAAGTTCGAGCACGATGTCTGGGAACTGTATAACTTAAAGGAAGACCGAGCCCAGATGCATAACCTGGCTGATAAAAACCCGGATATCCTTGAAAACTTAAAAGGGCTCTGGTATTACTATGCCGGCATTTATCATGGTCTGCCTCTCGATGACCGCAGCGCCCTTGAAATTCTCTCCTCCCCCCGGCCAGAGCCTTCGAAACCACGAAACCGCTACATTTACTACCCGGACTGTGCTTCGGTGCCAGAAATGGTTGCAGTCAATATCCGGCGACGAAACTATACAATAGCTGCCGGTGCGGTTATTGAAACTCCCGGGGCTGAAGGCGTCCTCTTCGCCCACGGCGGGGTTGGGGGAGGGCACAGCCTGTATATAAAAGATAAAAAGGTGCACTACGTTTATAACTGGCTGGGTGAGAAGATCCAGCGGGTGACATCGGGTATTGAGATAACCCCCGGTAAACACGTCTTCACTGCGGAGTTCGTCAAAACAGGCGACGACAAATCCATGAGCGCGGTCGGGACGCTTACCCTCTTCATGGATATGAAACGGGTGGGGCAGGGAACCATCATGACCCAGCCCGGTATGTTCGGGGAAGGTCTTTCTGTAGGAAGCGATAGTGGTGCCCCGGTATCACCGGATTATGCTGCACCCTTCCTCTTTACGGGTGGAAAGATCGAACGTGTCGTTGTAGATGTGAGCGGTGATACCTATGTTGACCATGAAAAGGAAGTCAACGCCTGGCTCATGAGGGACTGACCTCACGGCACTTCCCAGTTTCCTTTTTTATTGTCTGCCGGAGGCTGTATTCCACAAGTCCAAGACAGCTGAAGGCAAGTTCGCCGAACCGACTGGTACGCCGCAACCGAACCGTTAGCCGTTTTGCAAATGATTGCAGCGTTTTTCGAAATAGAAACCCGAATGAGACGGAGAGTTGGAAATCAATTTGGGGCAGTTTTCGGCCTTGGCTTAAGAGGCCCCCCTGTCAGGGAGAGCTTCCTGGATAGTATCCCTGAAACGATCCCTGCCAGCCAGTTCAACAAGTCCCTGCTTTTCCATGTCGCTCATCGCCACTGTATTCACTCCAACGATCTTCACCTGAACACCCTTTTCCTGTGCTTCCTTTATCACTTTTTCAAGAACGCGGGCTGAGCTGACGTCGAGATGGATAAAGTGGGCTTCCATGTCTATGATTACTACCTTCGGCTGCGGTTCTTCTCGAATCAGGTTGAGCAGGCGTGTCTTTATCACGGGTGCGTTGGCGTAGAACATGGTGACGTTCAGCCGGAGGATTTTCACGCCTTCTATTTCCCGGGCCTCCGGATGCAGGCTGAGATCCATGAACCGGCCGTCCGGCATCTGTCCGAGGAGGGTGCCTTGTTCGTTGCTAATCCTCAAGACGACCAGGCCGATGGCAATGATGACTGCTAACATTAAACCTACCAGCACCTCGAAGACCAGTACCCCGAACAATGCCAGTATAGCGCAATAGAAGTCGATCCGCTGCGTCCCATAATAGCTTGCAATCAGCCTTACTTTCAGGGCCCCCTTCACTGCGAAGATGACGATGACGCCCAGAACGAATTCAGGAAGATAGTAAAATATGCCTGTCAGGTAGAGCAGCGTGGCCAAGACTGTAAGACCTGCGATGATGAGGGTCATTTGGGACCTGGAGCCACTCTTGTCACCCACGTGAGTGGCAGACATGCTCACTCCCGTCCCTATCCCCTGGGCGAAGCTCGAGCCGATGTTGGTTGCCGCCACGGCAATCAACTCCTGGTTGGGATCCACCTCGTCATTGTGCTTCTCTGCCGCCTCATCACCGATAGCCACAGATTCCGAGAAGCAAACAAAGGCGATACCAATAGCGGCAGGTATGACAAGGGATATCAGTCCGGGGGTTATCTGCGGGACGGAAAACGCAGGCAACCCTGCAGGGATGAATCCCACCAATGCAACCCCTGCGGACTCCCAGTTCAAAAGATATGAGGCGCCGAGACTGATGATAAAGAGCACCAACACACCGGGGATCTTCCTGAAACGCTCTTCCAGCACATAGAGGATAATCACTGCGATGATAGACAGGGCCAGGGTAACCTGGCTGGTCTGGCCCAGCGAACCGATAATGCTCCCCAGCTGCTCGAAGAAGTTTCCTTCCCCTTTTGCTACGCCTAGCAGCTTAGGCACCTGGCCGATGATGATGGTCAATGCGAGGCCGCACAGGAACCCCTTCATGACCGGATAGGAAATGAAATTCGCCAACAATCCGAGGCGCAAAACCGCCATGATTAGGAGAATCAGGCCGGTCAGGAAGGTGATGGTCACGACCGCTGCCAGCACATCCTCGTATGCTGTAAGGGCGAGCGTGGCGATGGCCGAGGCAGTGAGAAGAGCCATGGCGCTCGGTACGCTAATCACCGAGCGACGTCCGGAACCGAAGATGGCGTAGAGAAAAAGTGCTATGAGAATGGCATAAAGACCGTGCTGTGGTTCGACCCCTGCCACACCGGCAATGCCCATCGATTCGGGGATTATCAGGCCTGCGACCGCAATGCCCGCAATCACGTCGAAGCGAATGTCTTTCCAGTTGTAGTTTGAGAGCCAGGTTAAAATCGGGAACAGACTCTCAACCTTACTTCCGGACTTCTTTTCCTGAGCGTTGGTCATATTCTGACAACCATAATCATGAGTATTATCGCAGAAATAATAAGAATTATTGCGCTTGTTCAACCGCAGTGCTGGGTGCGATTATCATCGTTGCCTGAATCAGCCTGATCGACATCCAGGAGTTCCGGAGTCTGCATCTCGTGGGCCACAGCGAATACTATCTGGCCATTCTGGCCCTCTTTGGTGTGCTCGTCAATTGGAATCATTCCGGGCATAGCACTTGCCGTAGCAAATCTATAAATGAAAACATGCTTATTTCATCAGGAAGACAATCCAATCAAATAGTAGCGTCCAAAGTGATTACTATTGGAAAACAGAGGTGGTAAAAATTCCAAATCGATTGATCCCCAGAGTAAACAACCGATACCGAATTGAAGGTGCGAGGAGTGCAAAATGACGACCAGCAAATCCCAATCCCTGCCGGTGCCGGTATTTGCGGGCGGAACCAGGGCGATCACCATGACTCCGGTTGTAGGCACGCCGCGACGGGAGTACGCCGAGATGTTCATCCCTGGTGAAGAGAGGGTCGAGGACGGCGAGATGCGAGTGACGGTGCTCGGGAGCGGCAATCCCTGGGTGACGCGAGGCCAGGCCGCAGCCAGCATCCTTGTCGAAGTCGGTAACGCCGAGCGTGACCTCCTGGTTTTCGACATCGGGAGCGGTTCCCTCGCAAACTATGCGAGTCTGAAGCTCCCGGTCAACAAGCTCAACAAGGTGTTCCTGACTCACCTCCACGCCGACCATACGGGCGACCTCATCACGCTCTCGGGCAGCTGGTCGAAGGTAGGACGGGCCGACGGGCCGATCTACGTGTGGGGTCCCAGCGGCACCGAGCCTCGCCTTGGCACGCGGCACTTCGTTGAAGGGATTGAGGAGGCCCTCGCCTGGGACACCGCAGCCGGGCACGGAGCCATCAACCCGGAGAGTATGAAGATCGTGGTGTCCGAGTTCGATTTCAGCAAAACCCAAGTGGTTTACGAAGAGAACGGTGTCAGGATAATATCGTTTCCCGTAGTCCACGCGTTGAGTGGCGCCGTCGGTTATCGAGTCGACTTCACCGGCCTGTCGTTCGTCTTCTCGGGCGACACGCGTGCCTGCTGGCCGCTCGTGCGTGCCTGTGAAGGCGGCGTTGACCTGCTCATCCACGAGTGTTTTCCACCCGCAGCGGCGCTCGCCGCCGCCTCGGGTCTCTCCATCGAGCGGGCGACGATTGCGATCAATGCCGCCCACACCTCGCCGAAAGCTGCCGGCAAGGTGTTCGGACTGGTAAAGCCACGGGTGGCCGGCCTCTGGCATACGCTGCTTTCGCCCGAGGTGATCAGCATGGTCTTATCGGAACTTGGCAGTGTGTATAACGGCCCCGTTGTCCAGACCCAGGATCTGACGGTATTCAACGTGACGAAGGAAGCTGTAATCGTGCGCCAGGCAAAACAATTCGACCACCTGCCGCCAATTCCGGGCAAGCAGCGTGTGGTCTACACACCTGTCGCGGTGCCACCTCCCGATTGGTGGGCTGAGGCACTCATCCCGCTCGAGTAGGTTTTCGGGTCACCAGCGACAAACACGATTCAAAAATATGGTGTGAGGAGTGAATGATCCGAACGCTATTTGGAGAATTCTGCTCTTGACAAAGGTGATTTTTATTCTCGACTTTGTTAAACAGAAAAGTAAATATATTGAATTAAAAAACATTAACCGTGATCAACCATGACCGTAAATTTCCTGTACCCTATGATGCGCCTTGATTCGGCAGGAACTTTTGACGCAATCTACCAGGTTGCGAATGCCGAAAGGGAAGGAAGTCGAATGCGGATCCAGTCCAGAAACATTGAGGAAATACCATTATGAAGCTGATCCGCTTCATCACCGCCGACTCGCCGAACTCTTTTTTCGGCGTCGTCATCCAAGACCAGGCGGTCCCGTTTTCCGTGCTGCAAAGCAAAGCGGGAAAGTCATCCCCCCAGTTGGATGACAGCCGATCCTACCTTGTCAATCTGCCCGACAGCGAGAGTATGGCAAAGAAGATGTTTGCCTGGGGCGAACAGCATCTCAAAGAACTTGGTGATGGTGAACGCTTCCCTCTCAACACCGTCAAATTGCTGGAGCCTGTGGAGGTTGCAGCCCTGTTCGACTTTGGCCTGACGCCGCGGCATCTCAAGAACTCTGGCGAAACCATCATGAAGTACGAGAAGGATAACCCGCAGACCGCGCCGCTGTTGATGGCGTTTTCCAAAGCCATCCTGGCCCCGAAACCCAAGTCCCCTCCTGGTCAACCCGATCCGCTGTCCTATTATAAGTGCAATATGAACACCATTGTCG
>JBAVWM010000184.1:0-3933 GCA_049697815.1 Methanoregula sp.
CTGAAAAGGAGAGAGATTCCCCTTGTCCTCAAATTCCATGGTGACGACGCGCGGATCTACCCGTTTAAAAACCCTTTCAACAGGGCGCTGACCCGATGGATACTAAACCGGGCCGATCATGTTATCACTTCGAGTGAGGAGATCCGGAGGATCCTTATCGGTATTGGGGGTAATCCCCGGCGGATTACCCCTGTCCATACCGGTGTGGACTCCGCCTTCTTTGCTCCCGGCTCCCGGAGCGAAGCCCGGGCAGCCCTCCATCTCCCGGAATTACGAACAACTTTTGTTTTTGTGGGCCGCCTTCATCCCTGGAAGGGAATACCGGAGATCATCAGTGTTGCGGAAGCATGTCCCGATCTCCTCTTTGTCCTGATCGGCCCGGGGACTGTTCCGGCTCACCCGGAGAACTGTATCTTTACCGGTGCTCTCGTTCCCAAAGAGGTCAGGACATGGCTCCATGCTGCGGACAGTATGATCCTCCCGACCCATACCGAAGCAATCCCAACCTCGGTGATGGAAGCTTTTGCCTGCGGAATCCCGGCAATAACAACAGATGTCGGGGGTTGTCCGGAGATTGTGGAAGAGGGGATTACCGGTCTGATGGTCCCGGTCAACAATGTCCGGGCCCTGCGGGATGCGGTGGTGTGGATGCATTCCCATCAACCGGAGAGAATTGAGATGGGACGAAGGGCACGTATTACTGCAACTGAACACTTCGACCATACTATCCTGATTGAAAAACTCATCACGGTTCACCGTAACTTACTCGATTCATATGCCCTCCCATAAAATCCAAAGCATACCGCATTCCTGCTCATGAACGCAAATGGTTTCCCTCTTCTCAAAAATTCTCCCTGAAATTATTGTGTGCAAGGTTGAAGGCAATCGTGATCAATTCCGGCGGGAAGATTTCCTCCAAAACCAGGCGGATAACTCTTTTCTGCAGGAGTTGATTTTTGTGCTCTGTAGAAAACATTTTTTTACGTAAAATATTGCCCCCCTCTTGCGCCACCAGACCCCCGTTGGGGGACGGGGCGCATTGCGATTACCCGAGTCAGGTTGCAGCTCATACGTCGTCATCGCAATGGGGGGGGTGCCTCAGCGGCGGGGGCGAAGCCCCCGAGAGCGTCAGGGTTTCCTGAATGATTTCTCCAGAGCAGATTTTTGGTAATGCCATTCAGACCCCTGAGGAAAGGCAACTCTGCAAGACTCTCATCGATCACCGGAAAGAGAAAAAACCCCGTTTCGCTATTACGGTGGACAAGCCTAACCATTCTTCCCGTATCGCTTTTCCCGTATCACCGGGAATCTGTTTGCTCCTACAAGAGGTAAACGTGAGATTTTTTCCCTGGATTGAAATCAGGACAGAGTGGAAAGAAAGTCATTGAACCGTTCAAGATGGCCCGATTTTATTTCCTGTTCAAACTCCCTTGTCATGCCGTATACCCGGATTACTTCGTTTACTGATGCCCGTCCCTGGTTGTTCCTTATAGACAGGATGAACGTGGAAAGGATGTACTGGATTACGAAAACGGTATACGAGAATGAACCGGATAAACGGCTGTGGACAAACCGGGAAATTTCATAGTTTCGGTAACCAAAAATCATGGCAAGTTTCCGGGACGGAGAAATACGGTCGCCCGCCGATATACGGTGCGTGAGGCGTGCATTATACGAAAGCAGGAGTTTTTTCCCGTCCTGGTATAACCGGTGCGAGAAGAGTACATCCTCCCCCTGGGCGTAACGGACAAGGTGTTCATCGAACCTGAAACCTTCAATAAATACGGTCGACCGGTATGCCATGTTGCACCCGCTCAGCCATTGTGCAGGCACAGTATCTGCCCGGGGTTTCCGGTAGAGCGGGTAGAGCGCTTCGGCAGTCCAGGTCACCCGTGGACCAAACAGGCTCACGGGTACAAGGGCCGGGATTATACATCCGCTCATCAGCAACAGCAGCTTCACCGAAAAGGAACGGTCGTGATACTTGTTCCTGATATGTCCCGTTACACCACAGAGACCGGGGTTTTTCTGGAAGAGATCCTGTATCGTTTCAAGATATGATTCTTCAAGCGTGACATCATCATCAAGGAACAGGACGATATCCGTTGATTCCGGAATATGGCTGATCCCGGTATTCCGGGCAGCCGTAAGCCCGGTATGGGGGTGGTCCGGGTGGATGAATTGTATGGGTATTTTGTCGGGCACCGTTAATTTCTCTATGGATTTTTTTGTCTCATCACCGGTACTATCGTCGACGATTATTATGGTATCCGGAAGGAGTGACTGTTGGAAAACCGATTGCAGGGTTATCCCGAGGTCTTCCCGGCGGTTTTTAGTACAGATGACGATAGCACAGTGAAGGTTCATTTCAGTGATCGTTACTCAACCATGATGTTTTCTACAATTTATTTCCATGCGGGACAGTCGAAGGGACACGCTTTTTTTTATATCCGTGTCCATTCTTGGGGAGTGATATCCCGGGTATTGATGTCCCGTTTCGTGAACCATCGCTGCGGTGCAATTACCATTTTCCCGGGGTTTGAACAGAGCCATGCTCCCCACCAGCTGAACGAGCTGTTTGCTATGATATGATGGCGGCACAGGCTCAAAAGACGCATATCCTCGTAATCCTTTTCCGGCCCGTTGATATCCATATATGTCGTGGGGTGACCGGTGTCCATGTGCTCAGAAACCCAGGAAGGATCATCGGAAAAGAGGAAAAACCGGGGGTTTTCTACCTGTTTTTCAATTATCCTGATTGCCTGGCGATAATAGTCTTCCCGGCACGTACCATGGTACGCATTCGTCACTGGGTTTGAGACATAATCCCCTCTCCGGACATGGAGGCTGACCGCCTCGCAATCTCTGATTATATCAGCCATCTCCCGGTTGCGGGGATCGGGGTTCTCCGCAATGGTAAAGTCCCTGCGGATCGCGTCTGCGATATGGCTGAAATACTTCTCGGTCTGCCAGTAGCCTTCAAGGTAGACATCGGGTTTGCATTTCAGGATATTGGGATCGTACTGGAAATGCGGTTCCTTGTATACGTTTCTCCGGTAATACGGCTGGAGATGCCCGGCAAGAGAATCCAGCGTGCGGAGGATACCGGTCCGGTTATGGAACTTAACATCGTCAATATCCTTGTCCGAGGCAAAATCGGCGTGGAGAGCGAAGTGATTGAGCCGGTACGTCCGCAGGGAGTAGTCTTTAAATCCGGTAATATCCAGCTTCAGCGGGACATTATGCATGCAGGACAGGCGCCGGCCGAGAGCATACTGGAACATCTGGTTGCCAAGGCCGCCTATCAATTGAGTGATAATCATACTTCTGAACTCTGTTTTTCACGTATGTTTCTTAAATAACACCGTTAATCCGGGTAAGCCTGTATCCGGGGACAGCATTCCATAATTTTCTTTTGAGGCTGCCGGGAACTCCTTTATTGCGGTATATGGCCCGATAGTATAGTCTGGTTCAGAAGACTGGTAAATGTATCGTGAATTACCCGTACGGGGTTTTTGACTTGTTGGTTTCTTCCATCAAGTTCCCGGATTCCTGATGAATACCTGTGATCTCCTTCAAGGAAGAATATTGGTTTGCATATTTTTTTGCTCTGGAGAAATCCTCTTGCATCAGCTTTGATCGCCCCCCTTGCGCCAGCCCTGCCACCGTTGGGGGCGGGGGCGCATGGGATGACTCTGCATTGCCTGCTCTGAAAAATTCTCCATTTCTGTGTACAGGTACTACGGCGTCATCGCAATGGAGGCGCCCAAGCGGCGGTGCGAAGCCCCGGGAGCGTCAAGTACCATGATTTCTCCAGAGCATATTTTTTGATTTTTCCGGTATATCTCAAGTGATGTATCTGATCCATCGCCTTGATGGAGCGTCGCACCGTTCAGACCTTTGACGTACATACATTGTGCGGATGTTCTGAAG
>JBAVWM010000185.1:0-4945 GCA_049697815.1 Methanoregula sp.
CATATATCGAATATCAGCCGGGAGATCTCCGTGATCATTTCGAATCTAATAGCTCTCTCAAATCAAGCTTCTTTGCGTCTTTCCTGAAATACCCCGCGGTCAGCATCAGGAATTCCGGCATCTGCACCCCAGGGAACATGGCCTGTCCCCATCAAGAATGTCCTTTCCGGCAGGAATACAAGCATAATCTTTTTGATACGGCACCACCCCATATCAGCATATGAAAGGTGTCTCCTGTGTGCTTATCCTCCTGCTGCCGGTGATGACATTGATTCTCACCGCCGGTTGTGTCGATCCCGGCCAGAAACCGGGCGAATCAAGCCCGGTGAATGTCATTCTGGCCGATGCCATGACAGAATTGAAAACCCCTGATATGACTATATGCACAAGTCCTGCCTGGAGACTGATCTACCAGTGGGTGAGTAATCCCGGACAAAAATTCGACCCGGATCACTGCTACCAGTATTTTGCCGTTCTTGAGGGAGATACCGCCAAGTGCTATAATGTCGAACGGGGTGCTCCGAAAACAAAGTGTTTCGTACTGATTGCGGGAAACAAGAACGACCCTGCTGTCTGTGACCAGATCCCCCAGACAAATGACATGCAGGCCTACCTGGAGGTTGACTGCCTCTGGGAGGTTGCAATCAAGAACAACAATAAGGCCGCATGCGAAGCCATGGGGAATCAGAAGATCAGCCGGATGTTCGTTGGCGAGATGAGCCGGCAGACCTGCCTTGCGCGGCTGGCGAGCGGCCAGGGTGTCGGAGGGAGCACTCTATGATCAGCCGTACAAGGTATCCTGATTCCGGGGAAGGGACCATGCACACCGCTGGAACAATGGCCGGGAAAATGTGTGATCTGTATTGCCGTGATGGCGGGGAGGTATCATATGTTCTGCGGTGAGTGCGGGACCCAGAACCCGGATTCCAACCAGTTCTGCAGGAACTGCGGGAAGCCCCTGATACAGCGACAGCCGGCCGCACAACCCGCAGCACAGCCGGCGCCCGTCCCGGCACCGTACCCGGCAGCTCAGCCGGCCCCGGTTCCTGCAGCGCCCAGCCATCCAGCAGTCGCTGCTGCAGCCTCGGGACCGGTACCGGGGGCAGTATCGAAACACCCGGAAAAGTGGTTGGGGATTGTGAGCCTGGTCTTCGGCATCCTCTCATGGGCTATCCTGACGGTTATTTTTGCCATCGGTGCCATCCTGCTTGGTGTTGCGGGCACGTTCCTGTTGAGGAAAGCGACCGGCAGGATCGGGATCTCCGGCATTATCGGTATTGTCCTTGGGATCGCGGCAATTGCTGTGAAAGTCGCGCTTGCCTGAATCAGCAATCCCCCATTTACCTTCGGGCGTTCACCAGCATCCTCTCCGGAGGTATGCTTGAGAAGCTGGCGGTCTTTTGAGAAGTTGCGTTCGCTGGAAAAAAAGAGAATTGCCGGGTTATCCGTAAGCGTTCAGGACCATACTTGTGGAGCCGCCATCAGGCGACCTGCTTTCCATCTTGACCATGAACTTGTCCTTGACAACCCACGTGTTCGACGTCATCCCCTGCGATGTGACCGTGCACTTGGTTGCAGAGAACGTCCCGGCCGGAACGGTAACCGACTCCTCAAGCGGCGAACAGGAGACCTGTGCATCGGAGCTCACCTTGTTGGGATCTCCCGTTGAAGCCTGGCCGCTCTTGGCGCTGCAGTCCATCTCCTGCATGCCTGCCGGCAGCTCAGAAGCGCCGGCGCCCTCAAACCGCATGGTACATTTCCCGGTCTGCCGGTTGTACTTCATGTAAATGGTCATGGCATTGCTGCCGGAGCCGGTGGACATCTTGTACTCGACCCAGTTATAGTTCAGGTTGCCGAACAGGCCGGCCCCGCTAACCGCAGAAGCCGAGCTGCCGGATGAACCTGCAGCAGCCGTTGTTCCGGGCGCCTGGGTGCTACCGGATGACGATGGTGTCGGGCTGCTGCCGGAACACCCTGCAAACACAACAGCAATCACAACGAGCATGACTGCAATAAGACTGATAGGTGAAAACCTCATTTCCGTCCCTCTGGTAAAAGATACCTGTCCCCGTTCTGGTTCCCGTTTTTTTGGAACCGTCGGGTACAGGCTGATTATATCTCTCATTCACTATTAAAGAATACCGAAAGCGCCGGCAGGCGGTCATTTTTGTGGCCCCCCCGCGGGCGTGCAGCCGGGTGGATCTGCCTGAAAAATGGAATCTGCCGTTCCCTCAAGGAAGAGCGTGCCGCATGCACCCTCTCCTTTTATTATCATCTCCCACCCAAACCAAACATAATGATCCCTGAATCCCCGGGAGACTTCCTCGCCACTCTGAAAGCCCATGAGCCCGACCCGGAAAAACCTATTACCTCCGTGCGGAAGGAGTTATCCGCATTCTATGCCGGTATGCAGGAAGAAACGGTCATGGGATCCGATCACCATCTGGAGGTGGTGGCGATCCGGGACGGGCTCCGGGGCATCTGGGTTTCCCTGCCGGACAGCCTGACCGAACGGGTTGTCCTGTTCTTCCACGGGGGCGGCTACACCACCGGGTCAACCGACAGCCACCTCGGGCTCTGCATCCGGCTCGCCCGCGCTTCCCGTGCCCGGGTCTTCTCAGTCGATTACCGTCTCGCGCCCGAACACGTCTTTCCGGCTGCGGTTGAGGATGCGGTTGCAGCATACCGCTTCCTGATCGCCAAAGGGTTTGGCCCACACCACATCGTCCCGGTGGGAATCTCTGTCGGCGGGACGCTGGTGCTCTCCCTCCTGCTCTCGGCCCGGGATCAGGGCCTGCCCCTCCCGCCTGCCGGTGTCTGCATGTCACCGGCGACAGACATGGACTTTCCCGGCGAATCCGTTCTCAGGAACCGGGAGCGGGACTGGATCACACCCGAACGCCTCTCTGCAATCCGCACGGTCTACCTGGCTGGCCATAATCTTAAAGACCCGCTTGCATCCCCGGTGCACGCACGTCTCGAAGGGCTCCCCCGCCTCTACGTGCAGGCCGGGACGCACGAGCTGCTGGTCTCCGATATCGGGACATTCGTGGACAAGGCCCGCTGGGCCGGCGTCCCGGTGCAGGCCGAGATCTGGGAGGGGATGTTCCACAGCTGGCAGCTCTTTGCCGAACAGCTTCCCGAAGGGGGGGAAGCCATCGGGCAGGCCGGGGCTTTCATCGAGGATGTACTGAGCCGGTGATGCGGTACGCAACTACCCTCTCTTTAAAATCCACCCTGATTGCATGGTTGAAAGTTTTGGCAGGAGTACCGGGCTCTTCAGGACGAGCTGGGGCTCGTCAGCTGCTTCGTCATGATCTTCTTCAATACAGCGCTCGTCATCTGCGTGAATGCCCGGCTGCAGGGCAGGGATATGTCAGTTGGCGAAGGCCTTTCGAATGCCCAAGCGCACTTCACCTTCATCCCCGCAATTATTGCCGTTGCAATGCAGGGCATCTGCGTCACCGTCCTGTATACTTATGTAAAGACCGGCACGGTCCTGTCAGCGTTCAACGGGGGGCTGATCCAGGACGCTTTTGTCCGGAAATTGGCAAAAAACATTTTTTCGCAAATCCTGCCATCCGTTTTATACCTTTCAGGTACCACTTCTCTCCCTGATACTATGAGTATGATGAATGAAGCAAGGCAGGGTAACGGGGAGAAAAAATGGTGGTAGCATCGCCCTCATGGGAATATTCTGCATCTTTTTCCTCGGCATGGACTTCGTGCTGAACGGGAAGACAACATGGTCTGTCTGGCCGGTTGTTGCCATCCTCTTTTCGGAGTCGGTTTTACGCTCCTGAATAAATTCGGGAGAGAAAAATCTCTTTTTTGCCGCTCTTCCTCAAACCATAGGTTTACACGAGACCGCTTCCCATTTCTTTGTATGAAGAAGAGGAACGCGTGGTCGGCGCTCCCCGGGTCAACACCGGCAGAAAAACTGCAGGTGCTTGGCGTGGAGAAAAACGCACGGGTTGACATCTGTCGTCTGGACGAGATCTCCCGGAAGTACGGGGTCACGATCTTCCTGTTTTTCGAGGAAGACCTTGCCCTCAACCACCCTCTGGAGACCGTTCTTCTGGAGTATGGCAGCGTTCCGGTCTTTGAACGACCCTTTATCAGCGTGCCCGATTTCCTCCGGTTCACCCGGGAGAATGACCCGTCCTTCGAACAGACCCTCCGGGAGTTCCCGCTGATGGTCGAGATCACCTCTTCCGGGAATACCCTCACCGGAACTGACGGCAACGATGTGCCGGTGGTCACCGGGTTGATGCCGTTTCTGGACGAGCTTGACGTGGATGCGCCACCGCCGGAACCACACGCAGACTATTCCTGATGCCCACACGCCCGGTTTCCGGTACATAAATACCTTTATTATACCCCTTGGTGAATGGCACGTAACCGGAACATTCCCGGGCGTGGGGTACTATGCTGAAAAAGCAAACGAGCGGATACTGTCGATCGACCGTGTTTTTCTTCATTGTCACTCCATGGAATATCTCCGGAATGTCCGCGGAGATGCTATTTGTACATCATGCAATTCTACGGATTTTTATTACTTAGGACGATCGAGAATACGATGCAAACGTTGTGGGAAGGATATCTATCCCCTCAAAGGAACGAGATTCTCCGAACTTCGGATCTCCCCCTCGCAATGGCTCGCTCTCATTAAACTTTTTGAGCTCTCTGTCTCAGCGAGGAAAGCTGCGAAAGATGCCGCCCTGAGTTATAAGACCTCACTGAAAGCTTACGATCTTCTCAGACGCGTTCTTGTTGAAGATCTTGCCCGGACCGATAACATTCTCCAGGGAGAACTTGAAGCGGATGACTCATATTTCGGTGGTCGAAGAAAGGGTAAAAGAGGCCGAGGGGCCGGTCACAAGACCATTGAGTTTTGGAATCCTGGAGCGGGGTGGTAAAGTATCTGTTAGTATCGTTACTGATG
>JBAVWM010000186.1:0-1897 GCA_049697815.1 Methanoregula sp.
CCTGAGAATTCATCTTCCTTTGCCATGCTTTCAAGTTCGCCGGAAAGCCTGTGCGGCAAAGGATCCATGAAGGTACCCGACATCCCCTTAAAGCTGTGCGATGACTGCCGGATCATCTCGGAATCACGCATTTCAATGGCAGCATGGATCTCCCGGAGCCGGGTTTCATATTCCGAGATAAAATCATCAATTACCTCGGCAACAACCTCCTTGTCGTAGTAAGCAAACATCTCCCTGAACTTCACCTTGTCGATCATCCTGGATAAAATGGGTTCCCTGGTTTTTTCAAGACACTAAATTATCATTCTTTTATCAAAATATTCATGTCGTCCCTTTTTTATCACCTGAAGAGATGCGCAGGGAATCCTTGCACCGGTCTTTCCGTTGATTCATGCCGAAAACCTATTGGTTCATCGAATTAAATTTGACCCTACTCCCTCCTTCCATATCTTTAATTACCAATAAAACAAACCGATATGAAATCATCATTTACCATATTCGCACTGGTCCTCTTCATGCTGACCGTTTCAGGACAGGATCCCCTTAAAGCCCAGGCCTATGACCAGGTCCCGTCAGATCCCCTTACCGGCACCTGGTACGCACCTCCGGAACGCAATGTTAACGCTGAATCCCGTTCAACCGACCCGTTCATCGTCTCCTGTTTAAGCCAGGTCAACGCCGACTCCATGCGGGCCACACTCCAGCATTTGCAGAATTTCGGCACCCGCTTTATGCTTGTCGACAACCGCAAGGAGATAGCGGAATGGCTCTGCAGCCGGTTCGAGTCCTTCGGCTATACGGATGTACGGCTCGATTCCTTCCTCAATATCCTGAACTGGGGAGGCGGTACCTATGTTGATACCACCTGGCAGTATAACGTGATCTGCACGCTCTCCGGCGCCAGCGCCCCGGAAGAGTTGTACCGCATCGGCGGGCACTATGATTCCTACTGCGCAGGAGATCCCTATGTTTTTGCACCGGGGGTGAATGACAATGGTTCGGCTGTGGCCGCAACGCTCGAAATCGCCCGTATCATGGCGCTTGCGGATTACCACCCGCAATCCACCATCCAGTTCACACTGTATGCCGCCGAAGAGCTCGGGCTCTGGGGTTCACGGTACCAGGCATCCAAAGCACGCGATACAGGCGAGGATGTAAGGTACTACCTCAACCTCGACATGATCTCCAATAACCCCGACAGCACCAACGAGATAAAAGTTTATCACTACCTCACATGCGAATGGGCCGGGGCACTGATGTCAGACGCGTTTGCCCGTTACACCAGCCTGGAGGTGTTCGTACCGGCCGATCTCATGGCAGCCGGATCAGACTCCTACAGTTACTGGATTTTCGGGTTCCCCACAGCGTACCTGGAAGAGTATCATTTCAGCCCGAACTGGCATAAGCCGGGCGATATCGTGGAGAACTGCAATGTAGGTTACTGTGCTGAAGTTGCCCGCGGGGCAATGGCAACCCTGATGGAACAGCAGATCCTGCCTTACCCGCTTGGCACTGTCGCCAGCTCTTCGGATGCAGGCGTGACAATATCATGGGACACCCAGCAGAATGCCCTGGTAGCCGGGGCCAACATCTACCGCTCTGAAAGCATCCATAACGGTTTCAGCAGGATCAATGCAGCTCCCGTCGCCGATTCATTCTACCTGGATGCCTCCGTTCCTGTAGGGAAACAGTACTACTACAAAATCGCCTTCACCAACGACAGCCTGCAGGAGGGGTTCTTTTCAAACACCGTGTGCGGAGCCAGGTTAGGCTTTACCGATACCCTGCTCGTTGTCTCCATCATGAAGGGGAACAACACAACCCCCGACAGCGTTCTCGGCTATTACAACGCCGTACTTGATACCATCCCTTACAGGTGGACCGACGTCACCACGGC
>JBAVWM010000187.1:0-13284 GCA_049697815.1 Methanoregula sp.
CCCCCTGCTGTGAATTTTTCAATAGCGATCCGATCGATTGGTCGGACGGTCCACGCCGGAGAATGAAAAAAATTGTAGGTTGTACACCCATATTGTAGGTTAATTAACCTACAATCGCTTCCCTAACTAACAACTCATTGTTGCGATTAAAATTTTTTAAGCAGGGTTTGCCTGAAAATTTTCAACACACCGGCCCTGATCACAAACCTTCAAGAACCATCTTCACATTCGAATTGGCGAGCGGATCTGCGTAAAACCCTGAATGCCGTTTCACCCTTTTCCGTTATCCGATACACCTTCTCCTTACGGTTCTTCTCATCCTGCTTTCTTCAATGCATCCGGCTTTCCGGAGATTTGCCATGTGAATGATGAGAACGTTGCCTGCGACAGGTTCTGGGCAGGTTTGCGCCCCCTCCGGTAGCGGACGATCGGCTTATCGGGATCCTCGGCCCCGGGCTCCTGGCGCGGGAGCGGGTATAATACGGCCAGACCTGCTGGTACAGGTATTGGCGGGATACCCATGATACATCGGATGTCCCTTCGCTCGTTTTCCGGTTCCGGATCAGGATCGCAAGGATCGTCTGGTAGTTGGGATTTTCCATCATACTCCGCACTGACTGCTCCGGCAGGGGGATATTCCGTAGCGCCACCTCATCGGACGCGGAATAGACAGCCCCTCCGAGCCAATGCGCGAATGCGAAAAGTGCCATCCAGAGGGGCTTTGAACCCCCCCGACAGGTCGAGCGTGAACCTGGCTTCGGATGCCTGCAATGGATCTCCGTAAGAATCGTGCGGACTGATGGGTAGACCGGCGCAAAAACGGTTTTGCGGTCGAAGGGAATGGAGAGCGAGCATGAGATCTCCTTCACCGCATCGACCGCGTGCCGGACAGCAATCCGCTCCTTTTCAATCTCCGGATTTGATGAAAGCGCGATAGACCTCGCTGTCGGCAAGGACGTAAGCATGCGAGATGGAGGGAAGTTCACGGAATATGGCAGGTAAGCGATCTGGATCTTCTCGCCGGCACTGATGATATGGACGTGTTCCCCCGGGGGCATGGATCAGCGTCAGGAGTGATAAGTTAAATGGTTGCTTGTCTGCCCCTGGGCAGCGAGAAAAAGAATTCCCGTATTCTTACAGCCGGCAAAAAATTCCGAGCGCCCGGTTCCGGTCTTTCACGGGATCCGGGAAAAACGACAAAGAGACCAGTCCTTAAACGATTAATACACCGGAAATACGCCTTGTATTTCCTGAAGGTATTTCTTTCAAGATAAATTTTGTAAAAATGGGCAATATTTATTACAGACGATATACGTAATAGATGATTATCAGTTCCTTCCGGTTATACTACCGACCGGAACGATCGCTGATCGCGGAAACCCCGGCCGGAAGCAAAACGTCCCGGCCTGTTTTCCGGCAGGAATAAAATCGTTGTACGAGAAAACGGAGGAGTCACATGAAACACTTACGATCCGATGATATGCAGGGTTTTATCCGCAGACCACTGATGGGCATCATCCCGCCCCATATGCTGAAAAAGATTGCACAGAACGGCAGCGCCAGCCAGAAGGAACGGGCGTTCAAATCGCTCATGGTTTCGGAGAAGATCCGGGGGAGGCGCGAGGCATTGGGGCAGTTTTATGTCTCTGCACCTTCCGGAGCAAAATGCATCAGGGACTATGATACGCACAATACCCAGGATCTTCCCGGCACCCAGATCCCCAACCCGGCGAAGAGCAAGGACATCGCAGTCAAGGAAGCATACAGTGGAGCCAGTGTAACCTACGACCTCTACAAATCGGTATATGACCGGGATTCTATCGATGACAAAGGTATGTGCATTGATTCAACAGTTCATTATGAAAAGGATTACAACAACGCGTTCTGGGATGGCAAACAGATGGTGTACGGGGACGGGGACGGGGATCTCTTCAACCGCTTCACCATATCCATCGATGTGATCGGGCACGAACTGACGCATGGCGTTACCGAGTACGAGGCCGGCCTGGAGTATGCTGATCAGCCGGGCGCCCTGAACGAATCCATGTCCGATGTATTCGGGTCTCTGGTCAAACAGAAATCCAAGAAACAGACTGCTGAAAAGGCGGACTGGCTTATCGGCGAAGGACTCCTTACAAAGAAGGTACACGGGATAGCCCTCAGGTCCATGGAAGCGCCCGGCACCGCATATGACGATCCTGTCCTCGGAAAAGATCCCCAGCCGGCCACCATGAAGGATTATGTCAAAACCTCGGAAGACAACGGGGGGGTGCATTACAATTCCGGTATCCCGAACCGTGCTTTCTGTGTCACCGCCACGGAGATTGGCGGGTATGCATGGGAGAAGGCCGGCATGATCTGGTATACTGCACTTCGGGACAAAATCCGCCCGAAAACGAATTTTGCGCAGGCAGCAAATATCACGTTTGCCGTGGCCGCGGAATTGTACGGGAAGGGCAGCGAAGAACAACTGGCCGTTAAGAAGGGCTGGACCACCGTCGGCGTAAAGATCACCAAAAAATAACATACCTATTGAGCACAACAAGGAGGGCCAAGCGATCCTATGCAGATCCGGTACGTACAGAGCGGAGGTTTTTCCGGCATGCGGAAAACCAGTGTCGTGGACACGCAAAAACTTCCTGCAGACGAAGCAAAAAAAGTGCAGGACCTTGTCGAGTCGGCAGGTTTTTTTAATCTTCCGGAAAAATTTCCAAAACCAAAGTCCGGTGCTGATTACTTCACGTATTCCCTCACCGTTGAAGACGGGACCCGATCCCATTCTATCGAAGTCAGTGAACCTTCTGCACCTGAATCGTTGCGGCCGCTGATCCGCTACCTTGCCGCATCGAAGAAGAGCTGAATACGTCTGATAACGCCGGTAACAGACGGGTCAGGAAACCATCCCGGTCCCGTCTTTTTTATCCTCATCCGCCACAGAACCGGCAGGACTATAACCGGCACAGGATCTCGAGCGCCTCACACCCGGCCTTCACCGAGTTCATCAGCGTGAGGACATTCTCCGGGTCCTTCTCGTTCTGAACCCGCCCGCAGAGCGAAAGGATGGTCATTGCAAGCTCGTCAGCAAGCATTCCCCCGGTATTCTCGCAGGTACACGATTCCTCGTCGTGGTCTTCCCCGCAGGTGCACGCGTCCCCGTCATCATGGACATGTCTCGCGGGCACAGCCTGCTCAGCGGGTACAGCCGCCTTTTTTGCCCCCTTTGCATTCTTCGTATCCGCTTGTTCATTCTCGGCACAGACAACGCAGAGCGTCCTGCCCTTGACTTCAAACAGGGGACAGCCACAGGTCTTGCAGGTCTTTTCAAGCATTTTTCCCCCTTTCAGGAGGGATTCCGCCATAATTTCATCTTCTTTGCGCGCGGGCATCTGATCACCGTCGGATCGATATTTAACCTATATATGTCGGTTCGGCATATTAACTACAGGTACACAGGTAGGTGGACACCATGCCAAATCCTGAAAAAACAATGGAAAACTGTATCCTGATGCTGCAGCACATTCAGGAAGATAACTCGATACCCAGAAATATCCGGCGCGTTGCTGACGAGACCCGGACGCTGCTCTTGAACAATAACAAGGCGATGGGGCTGCGCGCAGCGGAAGCCATTTCCAAGATTGACGAAATTTCCAATGATCCCAACATGCCCATCCACGCAAGGACACGGATCTGGGAGCTCGTGTCACAACTCGAAACCATCCCGCTGGACTGACGGGATACCGTCGTTTTCCTGCCGTTATTTTCCTGCTTTGGTCAGTATCGCTGTCCGTTCCGGTGACGAGCGTACGTACGCGTACTACTCATCAGCCATATCCCCGGTTTAACGGAACCATACTCTGGCTATGCTTTTAGCAGGAGGGGCGTCCGCGAATAAAAACAGAAGAAGCTTGAAAAGATGCCAGGACTGTGCAGGTACCGGACCCGCTCAGGCATTCTTTTCGAGCTGTTTTTTATGCTCTGCAGAAAACCCTTTTTTTCGTGAAATAATGCCCTACTCTTGTACCAAGTTGTCCCCATTGGGAGACGGGACGTAAAAAGGGGGGTATCATTTTACATGAGAACTGTCCTCACTGGAGCCGAAAGATTATTTTTTCAGTTCTTCGCTCTGGCGTGCAGGACAGAAATTGCAGATGGACCAGAAGACATCCTTCTCCTTGTCCCTGATGAGACAATAATAGTCCCTGCCCCGCTGCTCCACCGAAAATCCCCCGGGAAACGGCATCCCCACCGGGTGCCCGGGTTCTTCGAGAACGAACATGGTGAAAGCCGCGATCAGGTAATAAAACAAGCGGTTCTTCGGGTTCTGGAAATACGGGTTGCGTTCGCCTGTGTCTTCCCAGACAAAACAGCCCTCTGGCAGCATGGCGCAGAACTTTATGAATGTCTCCCGGTCACGGATAGGACAAGTCAGGAGACCGAACGCCCCGCCCCGGTCCATGGAAAGGAGTTTGTGATGTTTCCCGAAGAGCTGCTCGCGGAAATACGGGCGGATCGCCTCGCGATAGGGCGAAGGGAGTTTCTCGATATCGCTGTTGAGCCGGCCTCCGATGATCTGGAGGTCGAACAGGGAATACCCGGCAATTTCCTGTGCCACCATGGAACCGAGCTCACCTTTGGTCCGTGCTGATTGCAGCCGGGCGGCAGTATCGCGGATCCTGGGACCCGAATCGGCCTTGTTAACACAGGCTGCTGCCATACCGGCTTCCATTATGTCCCGCATCTGTAGCAGAATATCTCGGCTGAAACAAAAAATAGGTATGCGTTGTTCCGTTCCGGAAAACCGGATTCCTGTGGCTGGGATCTCGATACACGTATAAAGATCAACAGTAAATGCCATTCAACGGCTTAAAAAACCAAAGCCGAAGGAAGTGCAAATATGTCTGACATGCAAAAGTACCTTGCAGAACTTATCGGGACCTTCGTCCTTGTATTCTTCGGAACTGGCGCTGCGGTAGTCTCCGGGAAAATCCTCGGAGATCTCGGGACCATCGGGGTTCTCGGGATTGCCCTCGCGTTCGGCATTGCTGTGCTGGTCATGGTCTATGCAATCGGCGCCATATCCGGCTGCCATATCAACCCGGCCATTACCGTAGCCATGCTGGTGAACGGGAAGATCGGGTCAAAAGACGCTGTCCTCTACATCGTTGTCCAGTGTATCGGTGCAATCATCGCATCAGCACTCCTGCTGGCAATTATGACCGGCAACCCGGCCTACAACCTCGCTACAAACGGTCTGGGACAGAACGGCTATGGGGCTGGATATCTCGGCGGTTATTCGCTTGTGTCAGCTTTTCTTGCTGAAACGATCCTTACCTTCATCTTCCTGATGGTCATCTTCGGGGCAACAAGCAAGGCGGCACCTGCAGGATTTGCCGGCATCGCGATAGGTCTCTCTCTTACCGCAATCCATCTTGTCGGGATCCCGATTACCGGGACATCGGTCAACCCTGCACGGAGTCTGGGGCCCGCACTTATTGTCGGCGGAACTGCGCTTGCCCAGCTCTGGCTCTTTATTGTCGCCCCGATCATCGGTGCAGTGCTTGCTGCTTTTGTCTGGAAATATCTCATCGAAGGCCAAACAACACCCGCCTGATACTCCTTTTTTCCGGTTTGAGAGTTTTTATTGCTGCAGGGAACCAACAGAATCCTGATTCATGGATATCCTTTCCATCATCCTGGTTGTGGCCGGCCTCGCTCTTTTCGAGATTATCACGAGCATTGACAATGCCATCATCAATGCTGAAGTCCTGACGACCATGGGCGAACGGGCAAGACGGTGGTTCCTGACCTGGGGGCTCCTGTTTGCTGTCTTTGCGATCCGGGGGCTCCTTCCGTGGCTCATCGTCTGGTTGGCTACGCCGGCGCTCGGACCTGTTGGTGCGCTGACCGCCACCTTCTCGAGCAACCCGCTGGTCGTTGAAGCAATCGAGCAGTCGGCGCCTATCCTCTTCATCGGAGGCGGGACGTTCCTCATCTTCCTCTTCTTCCACTGGCTGTTTCTGGAGACCAAGAACTTCGGTCTCCGGGGGGAACGGTACTTCTCCACCAAAGGCGTCTGGTTCTTTGCCATTGTCTCCATCCTTCTTACCGGCATTGTCTGGTTTGCGCTTGGCAGAAACCCGCTTATGGCTTTCGGGGCGGTGGTCGGATCGACTGCGTTCTTTATCGTGCACGGGTTCCGCCAGAACGCTGAACTGGCCGAGCACCGGATGCTCCACTCGACCGATATATCTGATGTCAGCAAGATCTTCTATCTCGAAGTGATCGATGCGACATTCTCCATTGACGGCGTGATCGGGGCATTTGCCTTTACGATGTCCGTACCCCTTATCCTCATAGGAAACGGGATCGGCGCCTTGATGGTGCGGGAGCTCACGGCTCGCAATGTTGACCGGATCAAGAAATATCTGTACTTGAAGAACGGGGCCATGTATTCCATATTATTCCTCGGAATCATCATGGTACTCGACAGTTTCGGCGTCTATATCCCGTTCTGGGTCTCCCCGGTCATCACGTTCGGGATAGTCGGAATCTTCCTGGTAAAATCACTGCGGGAGATCCCCAAGGCACCGGGCTCGGAAAAGGGCCAAGCCGGTTAATATTTTTTCTTACCGATCCCGTTCCAGAGCAGGTCCGGTGCCTGGTCAGTGAGGATTTGTTTCTTTTTGGGATCGCGGGTCTTTTGGACCAGGTCGATAACCCCACGTCCCGGCGGGGCAAGGAAATAAAAAACCGGCATTGGATCGGTGTTTTTGATCTCACCTGCCCTGATACCTTCTTCAACAATGCCGGACAGGAACGAAAAGTTCGACATCCCGTCGCCATGAGCCTGCGGTGAAACGAATGGTGAGTGCGCAACCTGCTCCATGAACTTGCCGTTTCCAAGGATTCTTGATCCCGCATCCGATACTGGTGAGACAGACACGGCGGAGCTGGTCCCGGACCGATACCTCGTCATGAACCCCGAGGCTGGTAGCGTCACCGGTCTCGGTGGTATCGATCAGCTCCCCATTTGTCGGAAAATAACAAAAGAGGGCGTCCCGGTCGCAATACCGGCCTCTTTTGAGATCAGGGACGCGGGGGTCCCGTAAAACCCCGCTCCATGGAGGGGTGAAGGGCTGTTTTTTTGATCACGTCCCGCTTGTCCGGGATTCCGGCACTCATGCACGGTTACCCCGGGAAAAAATACGTTTGACTTTCCCGGCCTGGTCCATGCACCAGAGCCCGCCTTTCAGGACCGGGATGATGACCCGCATGCCGCCTTCCATCTCCTTTGAGACGTTCCTGAGCTGGTCCCGGATCGGCAGGTGCTGGGGACAGGCATTCTCGCATTTCCCGCAGGCCCGGCAGAGCCCGGCATACGATTTCCCGCCCATCAGTCCTCCATGACGGCCGAAGTACTGGAACTTGGCGCTCCGGTCATGAGGGAAGAGATGGTGGGCATTATACAGCGAGAAGCAACCGGGGATATCCACCCCGGCAGGGCAGGGCATGCAGTAGCTGCAGCCCGTGCACCCGATCTTCATCAGCCGTCCGTACGTATCCCTGACGCTGGCAATACGCGAGAGTTCCTCCTCCGTGAGCGACCGGGGGTATGCATCTTCAGCTGCTGTGAGGTTCTCATCGATATGCCCTTCATCGTTCATACCAGAGAGCACGACCGTGACCTCGGGATGGTCCCACACCCACCGGAGCGCCCACACGGCAGCCGAGCGTTTCACGGGCGATTCGTCCCAGATTTTTTTTACTTCCTCCGGTACCGGCCCCCCGAGGTTCCCGCCGCGGAGGGGTTCCATGATCATAACCGCGAGGTTTTTTTCATGTGCATACCGGAGCCCATCCGTTCCCGCCTGGCCCTTCTCATCGAGATAATTGTACTGGATCTGGCAGAACGTCCAGTCATAGGAATCAACAATCTCCTTAAATGCAGGAAGATCGGCGTGAGACGAGAATCCCGCATTCCGTATCCGCCCGTCCTTTCGTGCAGCATCAAGGAACTCCAGCACGCCGAAGTTTTTCAGCTTCTCAAAACTCACTTTTGTCAGACTGTGCAGCAGGTAATAATCGATATGATCGGTCTTCAGCGTGGCGAGCTGACCGTTCAGGATGTGGTCCATATCCTCGCGGGAACGGACGGACCAGGGGGGGAGTTTTGTGGCAAGCCGCACTTTTTCCCGGTAACCGTTTTCGAGCGCACGGCCAAGGACCTGTTCGCTTTTCCCAAAATGGTATGCCGGTGCCGTATCAACATAATTGACACCGTGGTCGATGGCATAGCGCAGTTGCCGGATCGCCCGGTCTTCATCGATCCCGCTGCCGCCAGCATGTGCCGGCAGACGCATGCAGCCGAACCCGAGGATCGAGAGTTCGTCACCGGTTTTTGGGACTTTACGATAGAGCATAAGAGCCTCCCTTTTCTGATTGCCTCATCAGTCAGTATGGCGGGTTTTATATAGGTTTTTTGTTTCTCCTGTAAAAACGGCCGGGGAATTTTCCGTTACCATCCGCCATAGGACCTGACATGGTTCCAGGCCCGGTGGTACCGGTCGAAGATCGGGTTATCTTCATCATATATTTCCGTATCCTCCCTGCTGAACCCTTTGCGGTCTTCCCCGACAGGACAGACTTTGATGCAGATGCCGCAGGGAGAAATGGACCGTTTTAATAATGCTTCCGACCGTGTGGCACAGGTTTTCTTATCGGTCAGTCCCCGAGGGTAGTCCCCGCCGTCCAGCGCATGTACCGGGCAGGCCCTGACGCACCTCTGGCACCGGATACAGAGGGGTTTTTCCAGCACCGGATCCGGCGCAATCTCTGCTGAGGAAAGGATGGACGCGAACCGTACCCGGGGCCCGAACTCCGGGGTCAGGAGCATGTTGTTTGTGCCGAAATTCCCGAGGCCGGCAAGCAATGCGGCATGGCGATGCGAGAAGAAGGCAACCGGCCGCTCCACGAGAACGCTGACGGAGCCATAGCCATCCCGGGGAATCCAGACCGATGGATACCCTTCAGCGGTAAGAGCGGCAGCGATCCGGTACCCTGCCTGGTCCAGCAGGGTGTTGACCGTCCGGTAGAGCTCGTGGTACCAGATGGACGGGGCGGACTCTACGATCGGCAGGGAGACCGGCAGACCGATCACGATCACCGTCTTCGTTTCCGGAAAAATGGCCCGGGGGCGGAAGGCTTCCGGTACCCAGGGCTCGAACAGGGGTTCATCCCAGCGGCCGGCGGGAGCAAATCCCACCAGCGGAATATCAAGCCCTGCACACTTTTTCTGGACCTCCAGCCGGATTGCATTGCTCATGGAGGAGCATACACCGGGCACTCATAAATGAATTTTGGCAGGCAGGTACAAAATTGCTGTTCGGGACCGCGCAACATGTGTGAAAACAATGTTGTTATATATGAGGAAAATATATTTTGTATCCGGAGCTCCGGATATATGACAGTAGTATCGGATCCCATCGCGGGTATTAACCTTCTCTTGTGCATCGTTATCTTCCTGCTCGGATGTCTTGTGTACCGCAAGAAAGGGAAGATCAGCGCACTCCTGATCGGCATTGCCTTTGGCATGTTCGGCATTTCGCACTTCAGTGTTGTCACCGGTATCGCCTTTCCTGAGGTTACCTTCATCCTGCTGAGGGTAAGCGGGTATATCCTTGTCGCTGCAGCGCTCTGGCTGCTGCTTTCAGAATAGGATGACCACGATAGGAGTCAAACCCTTATTTTTTTGGCTCTTTGACAATCAAGGATTGTTGTGGCCTGATCAGGAGCCGGTCACCGTGCAGACGACCGTGCGTTTCCTGCCCGCATTGACGTCGAGTTCGAGCAGGACCAGCTGCTGCCAGGTCCCGCACATGATCCGGCCGTTCTCGAGCGGTACCGTTATCGAGGGCCCGACCAGCGCGGCTTTGACATGCGAACGCCCGTTACCATCCCCCCACCGGCTGTTGTGGGCATAATCCTCATGGTCGGGGGCTATCACCGAGAGTGCACGCTTCAGGTCCGCAAGCACGCCCGGCTCGAACTCGATCGTTGTCAGGGCAGCCGTGGAGTGCTGCACGAACAGGTGGACGAGCCCGGTCTGGATCGAACTTTCAGCAACTGCCTTTTCCACCTGCGGGGTGATGTCGATGATATCCCCCTCATGGGAGGATGTAACGTTCAGGATCGTGCGGAACATGGGTTCACCGTACACCCATCTGGATGTGCCGGGACAAAACGGTTCCGGATCCCAGTCATTCAAAGAACAGGAAGAACATGCTCTTGAGAGACTTTCGTAGTAAACTCTGATGGTCGCTAGACCCTCATTCCCCTGTTCACGATAGGTGCCGCCGCCCCCGGCGGGGCGCCCCCGCGGCGGCTCAGTACATTTTTTTTCGTTTGCTTCAAGAAGGTTCAATGAAAAACCTTCCTGCCCCGCCGTGCCGTACAGAGGCCCTGAGGCGTGGAGCCCTCGTACGGGTAAGTTTCATGGAGGATAAGTAAACAGTCGAGGTTTACCCCCGATTCTTTGGAGCGGAAAATTCAGATAAAAAAAGGAGAACTGAAAATCATGCACCGTTCTTCTCAACGCTCTCTGGTTCAGTCTCGTTTGCCATCTCAGCGGAGACAAAGGCGATACCAACGACTTTATCCTTCTCGTCGAGACGCATGACGCGGACGCCTTTGGTGCCCCGGCCGATAATCCGGAACTCGCTGACCGGGGTCCGGATGACGATGCCGGACGCGGTCATGGCAATGATCTCGTCGGTGTCGGAGACTGCACGCGACTCGATGATCACCGCATCGCGTTCGAGGAGCATATTCCGGACCCCCAGCGTCCCCCGGCCGTGCCCGCGGAATTCGTCGAACTCGCTCCGCTTGCCAAACCCGACATCGGAGATGGTGAGGAGGTGGTCCTTCTCGAGGAGCGTGACGGCAACGACCGTGTCCTCTTTGCGGAGTTTCATGCCGCGCACGCCCTGCGCATTCCGTCCGACAGTCCGCACGGTCTCCTCGTGGAACCGGAGGCTCTGGCCAAAGCGGCTGGTAAGGATCAGCTCGCTGTTGCCGCTCGTCAGGATCACGTCCACGAGCTGGTCATTTTCTTTGAGCTTTATCGCGTTCGTCCCGGTCGAGCGGGGGTTGGCAAACTGGTCGAGGGGGATCTTGATCGCCTGGCCGAGTTTTGTTGCGAACAGGAGGAAGCGGTCCGATCGGAACTCGCTGATGGGGATGACGGTCGTTACGGTCTCGTCTTTTAAGTTGAGGAGGTTGACGATCGGTTTTCCCTTGGCTACCCGGGAACTCTCGGGGATCTGGTAGACCTTGAGCCAGTAGACCCGCCCGAGGTTCGTGAAACAGAGGAGATAATCCTTCATCCCGGCGACATAGACCGATTCGACCAGGTCCTCTTCTTTCGTGGTCATGCCGGTGATCCCGCGGCCTCCGCGGCGCTGCTTGCGGTAGGTGTCGATATCCATCCGCTTGATGTAATTGGCGGTTGTGATGGAGACAAGGACGGTCTTGTCCTCGATGAGATCTTCCGTTGAGAGGTCGCTGGTATCGAAGGCGATCTCTGTCCTCCGGACATCCCCGAACTTGAGGGCGATCTCGGAGGTCTCGCGCCGGATCTCATCCTTGATGTTCGCCTCGGACGACAAGATAGTTTCGAACCTGCGGATCTCCATTTCAAGTTCGTTCTTCTCGTCGGTTATCTTCCGCTGCTCTAAAGCAGCGAGCCGGCGGAGCTGCATCTGGAGAATCGCGTTTGCCTGAGGTTCGTCTAGGCCGAACCCTGATATGAGTGCAAGCCGGGCCGTGTCCACGGTATCGGATCCGCGGATTACAGCTATGATCTTATCGATGCTTGCGAGCGCGGTGAGAAGGCCGTTTAAGATGTGGACCCGCTCCTGGCACTTGTTGAGGTCGAACTCCGATCTGCGCTTGATGACATCGATCCGGTGGTGGACGAAGTTCCCAAGGAGGGCCGGGAGGTTGAGGACCTTTGGGGCCCCATCCACGATCGCGAGGTTTGAGGCCGAGAAACTGGATTCCAGTGCAGTATATTTGTACAGGTTGTTGAGAATGACCGCAGAGATCATGCCCTTTTTCAACTCAAAGACGACCCGGATCCCGTCCTTGTCCGACTCATCGCGGATGTCGCTGATCCCGTCGAGCTTCTTGTCCTTGACCATCTCGGCAATAGCCGTAATCCACTGGGCCTTGTTGACCTGGTACGGGAGCTCGGTGACGATGATCCGGTCGCCCCGGTTTCCGCCATCAGACTCTTCTATCTCGGCGACCCCGCGGACCACGACCCGGCCCTGGCCGGTGGCATAGATGTTCTTGACGCCCTCAACCCCCATCAGGATGCCGCCGGTGGGGAAGTCCGGGCCCTTCATAATCTGGAGGAGTTCCTCAACAGAAACATTCGGTTCGTCAAGGAACCGGTTGACGGCTGCACAGACCTCACGGAGGTTGTGAGGCAGCATCTTGGTCGCCATCCCGACCGCGATGCCATCGGTCCCGTTGACAAGAAGGTTGGGGATCTTCGAGGGGAGGACAGTCGGTTCTTTTAGGGACTCATCGTAGTTCGGGACGAACTCCACGGTTTCCTTGTCGAGATCCTGCAGGATCGCCTCGGCGTACGGGAAGAGCCGGACCTCGGTGTACCTGCTCGCGGCAGCCGCATCGCCGTCTACGGAACCGAAGTTGCCCTGACCTTGCACGAGCGGGTGCCGGTACGAAAAAGGCTGGGCCATCTTGACGATGGTGTCGTAGATGGACGCGTCACCATGAGGGTGGTACTTACCCATCACATCACCGACCACCCTGGCACTCTTCCTGGTGGGCTTGTCGCTCGTATTGCCCATGTCCCACATCGCGTAGAGCGAACGCCGGTGGACCGGCTTGAGGCCATCGCGGACGTCCGGGATCGCACGCTGGATGATGACCGACATCGCGTAGTTGATGAACGATGTCTTCATCTCCTGCTCGATGCTGATTGGCTCCGTTCGGTGGGTCTGTTGTTCCTCTGCGGGGGGGGCTTCAGATGTCAAGGTTCGTCACCTCCTTCGCATGGCGCATGATGAAATTTTTCCGTATCTCCACGTCCTTCCCCATAAGGGTCTTGAATATCTCATCGGCGTATCCCGCTTCTTCGATAGAGACCTGCAGGAAGATCCGGTTTTCGGGGTCCATGGTCGTGTCCCAAAGCTGCTGGGCGTTCATCTCACCGAGACCCTTGTACCGCTGGATGTTGACTCCCTTCTCACCCATGGC
>JBAVWM010000188.1:0-5056 GCA_049697815.1 Methanoregula sp.
GTTGAGGTGCAGGTCAACTCGGTCTTCATCTATGGCCGGTACCAGAAGTTCGAGCGGGGCATCCCCCAGACCCACTGGGACTGCCGCGCCTGCAAAGGCAAGGGTTGCGAGACGTGCAACTTCACTGGTGCCCAGTACCTCGACTCCGTGGAAGAGCTGATCGGGAGACCGGTCATTGGGATGTTCAATGCAAAAAACGCTGTCCTGCATGGTGCGGGCCGGGAGGATATCGACGCCCGGATGGTCGGGACCGGACGGCCGTTTATCCTTGAAGTTGTCGCCCCGAAGAAACGCTCTATCGACCTTGCAGTACTCGAAGCTGAAATCAACCGGACCGCGGAAGGGCGGGTTTCTGTCGCGATAAAACGCTGGGCTGACCGTGCGGAGGTGGAAACCCTTAAATCAAACAAAGCGCATAAAAAATACAGGATCCTGGTCGAGGTTGACGGCGAATTACCAGCGGATGAGTTCGCAAATGCCTTGAAATCCTTAAACGGCGTCACAATACAGCAGCGCACGCCCGAGAGGGTCGCTCACCGGAGAGCAGATAAGATCCGGGAGCGTAAAGTCCTGGATATCGCGTTCGTGGGGGAACAGGACGGCAGATTTGTTGTCGAAGTCCTGGGCGAAGCCGGCCTCTACATCAAGGAACTCGTATCCGGGGACTCAGGCAGAACCATTCCAAGTCTTGCCGAGATCCTGAAGAGAAAGGCTCACGTCACCAGCCTCGACGTCACGCAGGTGGAAGGAGCAAAGGAGGGAGAATAGACAATGGCACATCACAATGGTCCACGAAAAAAGACACGATATAAGTTCAAGAAGGATTTAAGAAAGCGGGGATTACCCCCCTGCACCTCCGTTATCCAGAGATTCGAGATCGGTGACCGGGTCCACGTTGTCGTAGAACCCAGCATCCAGAAGGGAATGCCACACCGCCGCTTCCACGGAAAGACCGGAACGGTTATCGGCCAGCGCGGCCGGGCATGGATGCTCACCATCCGCGATGGCAACGCCGACAAGATCGTCATTGCCAGACCACAACATCTAAAAGCACAAAAGTAAATTCACTGTCAGGTGATTGGCATGAAAGTCAAGGCTATCATTAGCGAAGAAAAGGTTACGCTCCCGGAGATGCGCTCCGTCCTCCTCGGTGTCGAAGCGGAACGGATAGCAGCCGAGAAGGAAATGTCATACGAGTTCCGGCGCAGTATTGAGCATGCCAATCAGCTTGCAAAAACAACCCCGGAAAAAGCAAAGGAGCTTGTCGCTCAGCTCGTGCAAATGGAAAAGATGAAGCCGGAGATCGCTTACCGCATCGCAAATATCATGCCAAAGACCCGCGATGAGGTACGGGCGATCTTTGCCAAAGAGCGTTTCACGCTCACTCCTGAAGAGATCGATAAGATCATCGAGATGGTAACGACACACTTCTGAGGTGTGCCATGAAAGTCGAGAAAAAAGAGGTTAACGCGATAGTACTCGATGTGCTCATGAAGGGGCATGCCGAGGACCCCCGCCCCACGTTCAAACGCGAGCCGGTTGTGCAGGCCATGGGGATCGAGCAGTTTAAGCTTCTCGAGCTTGTCCCAAAACCCACCGCAGCGATAGATCTCCACGAGAAAGTGTATATTGGGGATGCCGAGCGGGACAAGATCGAACGGGTGAAACGCCGCATCGGCTACGCGGAGCTGACGCACACGGCTCAGGGAGAACTACCCTTTATCATAGAGGAAGTGATAAAGAGCCGTGAACAGGACTTTGTCACGTTCTTCAACAAGGCCATCTCCATCACCCCCAAGCTTCACATGCTCCACCTGCTTCCGGGCATCGGCAAGAAGCTGATGTGGGAGATCCTTGAGGAACGTAATAAAAAACCGTTCGTGAGCTTTGCCGACATATCGGCCCGGATCAAATCGATCCCGCACCCGGAGAAGATGATCCTGGCCCGGATCATGGAAGAACTCCAGGACAAGGATGTAAAATACCACGTCTTCACAACGCGATGAAAGCGTACCACGACCAGCACTTCCTCATTGACCCGCATGCAATAAACCGGATAGCGGATCTTGAGGATGTACGAGGGCGGCGGCTTCTCGAGATCGGGCCGGGCAACGGGGCACTCACCCGTGCCCTGCTTGACCGGGGTGCGTTTGTCCATGCCATCGAACTCGACAGCATCCTGTGCGAGCAGCTTGCCGATACCTTTTCTTCGGAAATTGCAAAAGGGCAGCTCACGGTGCAGCAGGGGGATGCAACCCGGTGCGAGATCCCGCCGTTTGATCTGAGTGTTTCCAACCTGCCATATTCTGTATCGTCGAAGATCACGTTCCGGCTTCTCGATGCCGGTTTCTCCGTTGCTGTCCTGATGTACCAGAGCGAGTTTGCCGATCGGATGGTCGCAAAGGCCGGGACCAAGGACTGCGGGCGCCTTTCCATTATGGTGCAGACATACGCGGCGGTGCAGCTCTGCTTCCGCCTGTCTCCCCAGTGCTTCTCGCCCCGGCCTCAGGTGCATTCCACCGTAGTGAAGATATTTCCCCGCGAACCGATCTTCCCGATCAATGACCGTCGTCTGTACGCGGACGTGGTACGGGCGCTCTTCTCCCACCGGCGGAAGACCGTAAGGAACTGCCTGAAGGGGTCGGTGGGCAGCATGCTGTCACCCGACTGGGTTGAACAGGCAATAAGCGGGCTGCCGGACGAGATCCTCACCAGCCGGCCTGAAGCATTATATCTGGAAGATTTTGCAACGATTGCAAATATCCAGTGATAAAAAAAATATGGTATTTGTCCTATGGTGAACCCCGCCGCTCCCCGCGGGGCGCACCCGTGGCGGATCAACTACGTTTTCATTGTACCTTCTTGCCCAGCCGTACCTCAACTTTTGTGAGATTCGGCAATTCGAAGAATCATTTTGGATTCATCTCCCGTTTCATTCCTGCGGAATTCGGAGCTTGGGAGAGGCCCTGAGAAAGGGGGCCCTCGTAAACACCGGATATTTTTAATTTTCATCATCGAAAAGTGCATAATATCTGTCCATATCCCTCCACCCGGAACATTTTCCGTAATTGTTATCCAGAAGAAAATACCAGCGTGATCAGATATGAGATGGAAAGGCTGGGAGAAGATCCCGCTGAGCGTAACCGTTCCGGAGGCTCCTTCCGGAATCCGAAGCGTGGAAGCCGTCGCCCCGCTGATCATCTCTGCCAGCCGCTCGACCGATATCCCGGCGTTTTACGGCGACTGGCTTATGGCACGCCTTGCAGCAGGGTACGTGAAATGGAAGAGCCCGTTCGGGGGCCCCCCGCTCTTTATCTCCTTTGAAAAGACCCGGGTATTCGTTTTCTGGTCAAAGAACCCGGCACCGTTTTCCCCCCATCTTGCCATGCTTGACCGTTCAGGGTATAATTACTACTTCCTGTTCACGCTGAACGATTACGATGCCGAACGGCTCGAACCGGGTGTGCCTCCCGTTGGTGATCGGATCGAAACATTTATCCGGCTCTCCCGCCGTATCGGGAAAGGCCGGGTCGTCTGGCGGTTTGATCCTCTGGTTCTTTGTGAACGGATAACCGTGCAGGACCTGCTGGAGAAGATAGGATCCATAGGCGACCGGATCGCTCCCTTTACCGAGCGGCTGGTTTTCAGTTTCGTGGATATTGAAAAATATACGAAGGTCCGGCGTAACCTGCGGGACGCAGGGATCACCGGTGCCCGGGAATTTACCGATAATGAGGTTGAGGAGTTCTGTACTGGTCTTGCCGTTCTGAACCAGCGTTGGGGTCTCTCGATCGCCGCGTGTGCGGAAGGACGGGATCTCTCCTGTTTCGGGATTGACCGGGGGCAGTGTATCAGCTCTGACCTGATGATACAGGAATTCGGAAACGACCGGAAACTCATGGATTTCCTGCAGCTGGATGAGGTGCAGACCCCTGGTGGCAGAACAAATACTGCCGATATATCACGACGGCTGAAGGACCCGGGCCAGAGAAACACCTGCCGGTGCATCGTTTCAAAGGATATCGGGCAGTATTCCACCTGCATGCATCTTTGCACGTACTGTTATGCCAATACCTCCCCGCAACGTGTCCGCCGGAATTATGCACGTTCTATCGCGGACAGCGACCGGGGAATATTTCATGATGCGATAACAGAGTGAAACGGTGTTTTTAGTTTTTGTGAGGATTTAAAACCGGACGGGGTTTTTCCGAGCCCTGTCAAAAATCTTCGTTTTCACCAAATTACCTACACCGAGAGGAAAAAAGATCTGTCGAATAATAAAAAACATACTGTTCCTGAGAGCTCCGCCATGCTGTTTGAATAACTCCTCTGTAGTCTTCTTATCTCAAGGTCAGGGTCTCTATCGTCACCAGATTTCACGGCAAGGTTGATTTTCTTTGATGAAAAAGGGAAACTACCGTTTTTCCTGGTATAAACTTCCGGCAGGTTTATGCAATTCTGACAGAACAGGGACTGGAGATCCGAACGTGGATTTACGTCACAGGATATGCCCGCATACCGTTCCCCCTCTCAGTAATCATTAAGACTTTCCACCACCTTTCACCATCTATATGCATTCCTGATCAATCTGAAGGATCATGCCGACGGTATCGGTACTACGTTTCGCAAAACAGAGATGACCAGACATCCGACACGAATCCTCTTTAGAATGATGTGCCGTCATACGGGTCCGGCAGAACTGCCCGGAAAATCAGAGAATGAGTATGCCTTCAGAACGTGCCCGGATGGTGTGAGATTATGACAAAGACCAGACCAAAACCAGGTTCAGGGAAAAAAAAAATTGCAGTAAAAAAAATCTCTCCGGGAAACGGGGCCTGGACGGAAACTCAGGATGAAAACGTTCCAATCGTTGGAAGCGGTGTATTGCGGGAGAGCGAACAGTTTTTAAAAGAAACACAGAAAATTGCAAAGATCGGTGGATGGAAAGCAAACCCGCACACGAATTATCTCCCGTGGACTGACGGAGTTTATGATATTATCGAAGCCCCCCGTAATTATCAGCCGGATTTTCATGAGGGTTGGAACTATTTTTCAA
>JBAVWM010000189.1:0-10389 GCA_049697815.1 Methanoregula sp.
GCACAGCAGATAAGACCTATACGCTTTCCCCGACCTGTCCGGTCTGCGGCAGGCCCACCTCGATAGCCCATCCCGCACGCTTCTCTCCTGAAGACAAGTACGGCAGATACCGCAGGTTATCGAAACATGATTGAGGATATCACGGTCCGGTATCTCGAGTGTTTTAAGGACAAGCGACCCGTTGATCCGATCCTGATCGAGGGGCTTCCCGGCATCGGGCAGGTGGGAAAGCTCGTGGCCGAGTATATGATCCACCAGCTCGGTGCCGAGAAGATCGGCGAGATCCACTCGATCTACTTCCCCCCGCAGGTGATCCTTGACGAGAACGGGCTCGCGAGGCTGGCAAGAAACGAGCTCTTCCTGTACCATACCGAGGAAAAGGACATCGTCTTTCTGGTCGGCGACCATCAGAGCACGTCCAACGAAGGGCACTATATCCTTGCCGACCAGTACTGCGAGATCGCCGAGGAACTGAATGTAAAACGCATCTACACGCTTGGCGGGTTCGGGGTTGGCCACCTTGTGAACGAGCCCCGGGTACTGGGAGCGATCAACCGGGCAGACCTCCGCGGGGAGATCGAAACTGCAGGCGTCACCTTCACCCGCGACGAGCCGGGTGGCGGGATCGTTGGGGCGGCCGGCCTGATGCTCGGCCTCTCCGCCCGGCGGGGGATCGATGCGGTCTGCCTGATGGGTGAGACGAGCGGATATATCGTTGACCCAATGGCAGCAGCAAGCGTGCTTGCGGTGCTCTCGAAGCTGGCCGGTGTGCCGGTCGATCCGACACGGCTCAATGACCGTGCCGCCGAGATGGAGAGAGCCATCGAGAGCATGGTCGAGGATGGGAAGTCAAAGGACGAGGAACTGAGCTACATCGGGTGAGGAATCCGGTTATCCTTCTGTTTTCCATATCCGGGCATATATACTTAATTTCGATGATCGTCAAGCTGTACTATCCTGAAATAATTTCTCATTGATCTCTGCTTCAATGACCTTGAACTTTTCATCAACCCGCCATCCAAAAATCCTGATATAATGATACCGGGGAGATCCTCTTAAGATTATTTCCACCTTTTCATTTGAATTGCAGCTTATTCTTGGCGATTTTGTCAGGAGATATCGTATTCTGGAGGATCCAGACCGCTGGTTAACCTGAACCGCCGAATACGGCTTATGCACAAAAAACAATGGGACTATGCAAAAGTGGTGAAGGCAGACCTACTTAGTAACGTACATCCGGATAAAAAGGATATGTTTAGGTTGCGGGGTACACTAGCGGATTGATCTGGATCCGGGTTGAGGTTTCTGGTTCGCTTCTTCATTTTGCAGCTGAATCACTTTATCCCGAACTCTGCCGACATACTCGGCGAGAAATACATTCAGGGTTCTATACGGAACGGTTGGGGGTATGTCCGGATCCACTTTAATCTCCCGAAGATCGAGTCCTGCTGCTGTTGACATCGCAAGTGCGGTGGTGTAATCATTAAAACTTTCAGCTTCTGCGGCATCGGCTATGTGATAGGCGCCCCTCTTGGCTATGTAGAGAAAGTGGAGATAGGCAATCCTTTTTTCTTCAGTTTGCGGCGTGTTTGTTTTCATACTCAGCGTCTGATCATAATCTCTCTCAATCGTAAATCCAAGGTCTTCTGCCTTAAGATACAATACAGCAGGAGAATAGACAGCCTGAACATTCATGGATCCCGGAGCCATTGCTTGAATAACCGAGTTCGTTTTATTAATAATTTCAGTGTTGGATTTCACAAAAAAATTATTGAACTCGGTATCACTTATTGTTCCATCGTTATCTGCCATCTCATTTTGGGGTAACAGCGTGTTAACTGCGGGGACCTCAGAACTAATCTGAGGGGGTGCCGTGGTTTGCACCAATGTACGCGTTTCAGTTGCCACCGGCGTTTCTGTGGCAGGAGCCATTGCCCCTTCCCGGAAGGAGGTGCATCCAGAAAAGAGAATAAATAAAATACAGATGGCAATAACCCCAGTCGCAACCTTTGAATGCATAAATAACATTTGGTAAGGAAATTTAAAAATCTGCTCAAGTCTGCAGCAGGGGTGGCCGCCCCCTTCATTGATTTTCTCAAATGATAAGACCCCCCTGGTATGGTGTGAACAATGTTCAGCATGAGTCGGGTTGTGTTCTGGAATCCGGACAGGAACCTTATCTGTACCGTCCTGAAAAGCATGTCCTTTTGTCGGATGTTAAGCCGATGAAAAATTCATGAGGAAGACCGCTCACCTTGCGGACAGTGTTTGAAAATATGCCAGTCTCAAATTTTGGATATGTCTGACAACAAATCAGTTTGAGACAATTTTTCTGCACAGATCCTTTCATGAAAGATCTGAACGTCCTCAAGAACAATCTCACGAATTTGACCCTATGATCGTTTATCCAGTGTTCGGATTCAGACTTAGGTTCATTTCCAGCTTTTGCCGGAATTACACCATATTTTTGTGTATAAAAAAAATACGGTATCCGGAGCTGTCAGGCCGTTGGTAACTTCAATCTGGCGGATCGGGATTATGCCAAGGATTCGCTTCAGTCAGGTGAACGTGGCGAAGGCAGGTGATACCCTGCCTGATGGTCCGGGATCCTGAGAACAGGATACAGATTACACCATGGTATTGCTATGAATGGATGCATTCGTCTGCCTCCACGATGAACAGCCGTCTTGTTGCCAGCAGAAGGCGCTTCGGGCAGACCCTCTCATGAGACTGGAAGGAGAATACGCATGTTCTGATATTTCCGTCTCCCCAAAAAAAATTCATATCTTGCAGGATATCCAACCTGCCATGAGGTTCACGGCGGACGTTACCCAATCGCCACCGGAATGCTGAATAAAAAGAGCACTCACCTCTCCAGAAACCCGACAATCTCCTGAATATCCGGCACCGAATGCACCGGGTAGATCTTCACGAAGACCACCTTCTGCTTCTCATCTACCATGATATTCGCCCGCTCGGAGAACCCGTTCTCGTCCCGGAAGATCCCGTATTTCATCGCAGCAGCACCGTGCGGCCAGAAGTCGCAGAGCAGCGGGGTGTGCGTGATGGAGAGGCTCTTTGCCCATGCCTGCTTGCAGGGCCGGGAGTCGACGCTGATGCCGACCGCCATACAGTTCAGGGAAATAAACTTCTCACGGTTCTCCTCGAGCGACTTCATCTGGGCTGCGCAGAAATCCGTCCATGCGAGCGGGTGGAAGGAAAGGAGCACGCGTTTGCCTGCCTGCTCATAGAGGTCAAACGTTTTGTCGTTCTGGTCTTTTAACGAGAAGTTCCGGGCTGGATCGCCGGGTTGTACCATGGCTGCCTGTATCATGGGATTACCTGTACTGCTGTTCTGGTGCCGGGAGTGATGAGGTTTTGCATGCGGACAATCCGCCGGGCCCTCCGCGAGCCCGTCGTGCAGAGACATGTACACCGCCCGACCCCCCCTGCACCAAAAACTGCCTGCTCTCTCGTATTTCACGTCATAATATTGTGTGTAATTCAGCAAAAAACCAAAGGGGATGGTGACCCCGAGTGGTCTTCAGATTGTCTGTCCGGTTGCCAGTACTAAAGTGCACCGCCATCCTGAACGGGTCTGGGTTTTTTCTGGGTTCGGAAACCTCCTGTATCCTGCCGGGAGTGGCATCATCGGGTCTCTTCTCTTCTGCAGGTTCAGACAGGACCTTTGCCAGCGAGACCGTGCCGGTCATATCTCCAAGAGTCATAGTGTTGAGCACCGTAGAAGGGACGATGACCAGCGTTGCCTTCTCCTTGAGCCCCTCATAGAGCATGTTCATGGCACGGAGGTGCAGCGCGACAGGATTGTTATGGTAGGTCTTTGCCGCCTCCTCGAACTTTGCTGCAACCTGTCGCTCAGAGTCGCCGAGGATGACACGCACCTGGCGTTCCCGTTCCGCCTGCGCCTGCATAGACATTGCATCCTGCAGCTCCGGCGGGATCAGCACATCGCGGATCTCGACCGAACTGACATGGACGCCCATTCCCAGGTCCGCTTGTCGATGATCTTCTGGAGCTCGATGTCGAGTTTCTCCCGCCCTTCCAGCATATCGGAGAGGAACGACTTCCCGATCACCTCGCGAAGAGCGGTCTGCGAGGCTCAGCTGATGGCAGAGCGGTAGTCTTCGACCTCGAGCGCAGCCTTCTCTCGGGTCGAGCACTTTCCAGAAGAGCACAGCTTCGATGTCGACCGGGACCGTGTCCTTTGTCAGGGTCTTCTCGGCCTTAAACGATGTGGTAATGACCCGGTTATCGATCCAGTACGCCACCTTGTCGATAACAGGAAAAATGAAGAACAGGCCCGGAACCCCGGAGATTGGTGAATTTTCCAAGCCTCAGGACAACAGCCCGCTCCCACTGGTCGGCAATCCTGAGTGATGAGGCAACAAGTGCTGCAGCCACGAACCAGACCAGACCCGCCAGCGCGGGAACAACCTGGTATCCTTCACCAAAACCGAGATACAGCAGGTATATGCCCGGCAGTGCGAGCACCACAAAGAGAAAATACGGCATCGGGTTCTGTTTTGACATGACATTGCATGCACAGCGGGAATGATATATTTATAGATACATGCAATCCGGGAGAACACCCGATACCCTCATATTCCATGGTACGAAACATCCAGTACTACCATGACCGAAGAATTTTCCGATATCCCGCTCTTCATGGAGCAGATGGCAGAGTCGATCCGGAAGACGAGCGCCCTGCTGGACAAGGCCCAGATATCCGCCTTCTTCCAGCGGATGCTCGCTGCAAAACGGGTCTATGTGGCCGGCGCAGGCCGATCAGGGCTCATTGCCCGGGCATTTGCCATGCGACTGCTGCACCTGGGTTTTGATGTATACGTTGTCGGCGAAACGGTGACGCCTGCACTGAAACCGGGCGATAGCCTGGTGGTCTTCTCGGGATCGGGCGAGACGCATACGATGGCAACGTACTGCAACACGGTCAGGGAACTGGGCGGTTTTATCTGCCTCATCACCGCATCGCCGGATTCGACCATGAGCAAGATTGCGGACTGCGTGGTGAACCTCGGGGATCTCACCGGGTATTACCGGGGTGACACGTCGTCGTTCGAGGTACGGCAGATGACCGGGCAGTACCGTTCGGTAGCATCTGCGTTCGCCCCGCTGGGGACGATGTTCGATACCCTCGCCCTGGTCTTCTCCGATGCGGTCATCTCGGCGCTGATGGAAGCAAAAAAAGAGGGCGCGCTTGATCTGAAAGGGCGGCTCACCAATATGGAATGAGGGGGACCGGGGAGACCCCCCTGTTTTCTGCCCGGGTTCCCTGTCCTTTTTTTTACCACCGATTTTGTGGTACGTTACGATAATTAATGAGATCCTGCGATCAGGTATCTTCTGATGAATTCAGGTCAGGTACTGGTTGCCGTGGCAGTTCTCGTAATTGTCGGGGTGGCAGCGCTCATCCTTGTCGGCATCCCGCAACAGCCCCTGTATCCCGGCGGGGGAGGTACCGGCCCCGCCGCATCCGGGGGGCCTGTGGAACTTCCTGCGGTTGAGGTCCGATCCTATCAGGGAACAGATCTCTCCTCGGTCAATGACTTTCACGAGAATTCTATCAAGGGTCCCCAACACATCAGCGAGTCGGATTACCGCCTCACGGTCACGGGGCTTACCAACGCGACGGATGTCTACACGTACCGCGAAGTGCTGGGCCAGTACCCTCATTACACCAAGGTGGTCACGCTCCACTGTGTCGAGGGATGGGATGCGACCATCCTCTGGGAGGGCATCCAGGTCCGGGATCTCATCCGGGACGCCGGCCCCGATCCCCGTGCGAATACGGTGGTGTTCACGGCGCATGACGGGTATACCACTTCGTTCCCGCTTGCTTACGTCATGGACCGCGACATCATCATGGCCTACAAGATGAACAACATCACCCTCCCCGCCGAACGGGGATACCCCTTCGAGCTGGTGGCCGAGGACAAGTGGGGATACAAGTGGATTAAGTGGATCGAGAAGATCGAGCTGACCGGCAATGCGAATTACCAGGGCTACTGGGAACAGCGGGGCTACTCGAATACCGGCAACCTGAACCAGAGCTTCTTCTTCTGATTGCAGAAGTACTCCCGGCACCCGCGGTGGCCCTTTCCTTTTTTTATCTGGTACCGACAGTTCCGGCCAGCACCTTCCGCGTCATCGACAGGATCCATGCCCGATTCAGGAACAGGTGAACCAGAACGAGGACACTGAGGATAATGCCTGCCCGGTCGTGTACCTCGCTCATCAGCGCAACGGGGAGGATGAGCCCGGAAAAACCCGCAACCCGCGTAAGGACAAGGAACTTGATCGTTCCGGTCACCGCACTGAACAGGAACGCGATCCCCATCGCAAGGTCCACGAACCACTTCACCACCTGCATGTTCATCTCTTTCATACCTCTATGCGGGGTTTAGACAGGCAAGGTTAAGGATATTGCGAAAGGAACAGTCAATAGCGTGAATCCGTGCGGCTGAGTGCCTGCCTCCTCCATAGCCGGTCTTGGATCTCCCTCCCGTTTCAGCCCGCCGGGATATCCCGACAGGGTTCGGTTACCTGTCTTTTCCGGCTACGCGGGCAGCGTCCCGGCAAACACCCGCACCTGTGCGGATGCATCCGGGCGGAGCGGTCTCCCGTGGCCGACCAGCAGGGTATCGAATTCAAGGGTGGCGATCTTCCGGATTGACTCCCTTGACCGGGACACATCCATCGAAAACCCGCTCGGTCCCTCGGAAAGCGATTTCCCGTCCGAGCGGATGGTGTCCCCGGAAAAGAATGTCTTTGATTCCGGGTCGAGGAACCCTGAGCTCCCCGGCGTGTGGCCGGGGAGATGGATACAGGTGAGGCCCTCGACGCGGTCGCCGTCCCTGAGTAAGATATCTGCCGTGAAGGTCGAGGGACGCAGGGTGACAAAGAGCCGCAGGAGAAGGCCTGTAAGGCTATTGTAGCGCGGGAGCGGTTCCTGGCCGGATACATAACCGGCATCGGCCTCGTGAATGGCGACTTTCAGGCCGGGGGCGGCTTCCTTCAGGGCCCTCACACCCCCGATGTGGTCGGTATGGAAATGCGTGATGATGACGGTCGTAATCTCCGATGGTTTACGGTGAAGCGTTTCCCGGATATAGGAAAGGATTGTTTTTCCACTTCCGGGTATCCCCGTATCGATCACGACGAGCCCGTTTCTTACGATAATGTACGCGTTTCCGTTGACCCCGTCAATCCGGTGAATTCCCTGAACAATCTCCATGGCCGGTTGTTCGGGTTTGGGGGAGATAAGAGTTACGAGCCGGAATAGTATGCAGGGGTTTTATCCTTTACAGGAGTCATCCTCCCGTCTTATATCCCGTGAAATCCAACCCGGTACAGAACGATGCTCGCCTCAGCCGACCTCCACATCCACTCCCCCTACTCAATAGCCGTCTCCCGTTTCATGCAGCCGGAGCAGCTTATCGAAGGGTGCGTCACGAAGGGAATCCGGGTGCTCGGCACCGGCGATGCCCTCCAGCCGGACTGGCAAAAAAGCTGGGAGCCGTACCTGGAGAACGATGCCGGGGTAATCATCGTCCCGCAGGCCGAGATCGAGGATAAAAAAAGGGTCCACCACGTAATCCTTGCCGAGGATCTTGCCCAGTTCGACCAGCTCCGCGACGAGCTTACGGGGACCTGCAAGAGTTTTGTAACGAGCGGGAGGCCGCACGTGTACCTGAGCGGCGAAGAGATCGCAAATGCTGCCCACGATGTTGGGGCGCTGGTCGGCCCTGCCCATGCATTTACGCCATGGACGGCAATGTACGCCTACTTCGACAGCGTTCCCGCATGTTACGGCAGTGCGAAGATCGACTTCCTCGAACTTGGGCTCTCTGCGGACAGCTCATACGGTGCAGCAATTCCCGAGCTGTACGATATCCCGTTCCTGACGAACTCGGACGCCCACAGCCCGCACCCCGACAAGCTCGGCCGGGAGTTCAACCGCCTCCGCATCGCGAATCCGACTGCAAAGGACGTGATTGCCGCTATAAAAGCCGGTGCTGTCGAGATGAACGCCGGGTTTTTTCCAGAGGAAGGGAAGTATAACCGCACGGCCTGCACCCGGTGTTACGAGCAGTACTCACTTGAAGATGCGATCCGGGAGCGGTGGCACTGCCCGGCTGATGACGGAATCATCAAGAAAGGGGTGTCAGACCGGGCAAAGGAGTTGTCCGGTGGAAGTACTGCCCGGCCCCGGCCGCCCTATCTCCACGTCATCGCGCTGGCCCAGATCATCCAGACCATGGAAGGGGCATCGTCGCCAAACACCAAGAAGTGCAGGGCGATCTATGCCTCGTTCATCACCCTGTTCGAAAACGAGATCGCTGTCCTTATCGATGTGCCCATATCCGAGCTTCGTCCCCTCCACCCGAAGGTCGCGGATGCAATATCCGCTCTCCGCAGCGGGAATGTCGCCCTCCACCCGGGCGGCGGCGGGAAGTACGGCACGTTCTCGCTTTTACAGAGCCCCTGAATCTTCTCGTGATGATCTCCTGTGTTTTCCGCTGACAACGGGAGTCCCGTGGCGACGCGCAGGATTGTAAGCCTCTGCCGCAAACTCAACCCCTCCCTCTCCATCATTGTGCGGACACGCTATGTGAGCGAGGCCGAATCATTGCACGATGACGGTGCCGATGAAGTGATTGCCGAAGATTCGAGACCCCGGTCGGGATCTTCACGGTCGTGCTGCACAAGTATTTTGTTCCCCGGGACAAGATCGAGGCGTTCATTTCCGATGTCCGTGCCGATGGGCTGCCAGATGCTCCGCAGCAGGAGCCGTGTGCAGGGGACGCTGCGCGATCTCGTGCCGCATATCCCCACAATAACGATCACCTCGTTCACGATACGACCAGGTTCTCCGCTTGCCGGTACAACGCCCGGCGGGTTCAAGCTGCGGAAACGGTACAACCTCCTCGTGCTTGCCATACGGAGGGGCGATGAGATGAATACGTCTCTCTCCGGGGAGACCCGCCTCGAAGCGGGGGATACCGCGATCATTTACGCATCGCCGGAGTATATCGCAAAGAGCCCGGACTGTTCCTTCCACCGGAACGGTCCTGGCATTCTCCCCCGGCTCCTTTCCCGTATCCTTCGTTCCATCTCTTTCGAATCGTAAATATTAATGGAAGCTGAGACCAACATGATCACTTGAATGCTCAACGTACATCGGGATATTTGTGGTTATTGCGGTTGCTGCGTTTCAGTCTGCCCCGAAGGGGCTCTCGAACTGATCGACGCATACCTGTCCGTGGAGAAGAACTGCACGAGCTGCGGCGTCTGTGCAAAAGTATGTCCTCTCGGCGCCCTGGAGGTTGTCGATGAAAAGTAAGTACGACGTGCTCGTCATCGGTGGCGGCCCGGCCGGTGCACTTGCAGGAAAGACCGCAGCGGAGAAAGGGCTCTCATCCCTGATCGTCGAGAAGCGGCCGGCCATCGGTGCCCCCGTCCGCTGTGCGGAAGGCATTGGCAAGGAAGCCCTCCACGAGTTCATCGACCCGGACCCGCGCTGGATCTCGGCCGAGATGACCGGCGCCACTATTGTCGCTCCCGATGGTTTTATGATGAAAGTCGGGACCGAGGTGGCAGGCGGCAAGGTGGGGTATGTTCTCGACCGCAAGATCTTCGACCGCGAGCTGGTCTGGAAAGCGACGGAAGCCGGGGCCGACGTTACGGTAAAGTCCCGTGCGGCAGCCCCGATCCTGGAAGACGGGGTGGTCAAGGGGGCAAAGATTGAGTATGCCGGCAAGACCACGAACGTGAGAGCCGATGTTGTTATTGCAGCCGATGGCGTGGAATCCAAGTTCTCGCGATGGTGCGGCATCGATACCACCGTGCCGGTCCGGGAGATCATGAGTTCGGTCCAGTATGTCATGACCGACATCGACATCGATGAACATTCCACCGTCTTTTACCTTGGCAACGAAATTGCGCCGGAAGGCTACCTCTGGGTATTCCCGAAAGGGAAACGGTCCGCAAACGTTGGCATCGGCATCTCCGGCAGGAAGAGCGGGAAAGGTCACCGGGCAAAGGACTATCTTGACCGGTTTGTGAAAAAGACCTTTCCCGACGGCAAGACCATCGAGTATATCCCCGGCGGCGTCTCGGTCTGCCGCCCGCTGGACTGCACGGTTGCCGATGGTCTCATCATTGCCGGCGATGCAGCCCGGGTCGTCGACCCCCTCACGGGTGGCGGCATCTACAATGCCATGTACACCGGCCGGCTTGCGGCTGAAGTGGCGGCGGTCTGCATTGGTAAAGGCGACGTATCCAAAAAAGCGCTCATGATGTACGACCGGAGCTGGCGGAAGTCAAAGCTGGGAAAAGCGATCGAGCGCA
>JBAVWM010000190.1:0-10139 GCA_049697815.1 Methanoregula sp.
AAGAACGTTATTTGAACATTTCAGCGGCCATATGGATATCCGCCCCGCGGAGGGTCTTCCTGCCGGCATGGTCGGACATCTTCTTTGCTTCCCGGGCCAGAAAAGCGCCATATTCCTCCATGAGCCCGGCAAGGGTTTCCGTGGCATCGGCGCTGACCCGTTCAGCACCGGCTTTTTTGATGATCCGTTCTACAGCAGCCAGGGATAATTCTGTCATGATCCTAAAGTCCTCCTATACCATTTGACTTAAAATATCTAAAGATGTTGTGTTTACAATGAGGGGAAGACCCGGATGACATCCGACTGGGTGAGGATCCCCACCGGTTTCTTGTTCTCCACGACAATAAGCCGGCCGATCTCCCGTTCCTTGAACCTGCGGATAACCTCGAAGAGTTTCACGTCGGATTCTATCTCTTCCACATCTGAGGTCATCACTTCCGAGACCGGCGTGGTCAAGGGTAGTTTGTTCTCAATGGCGCTTGCAATATCACTCATGGTGACGATCCCCAACAGAACACCTTCTTCGATAACCGGAGCACCGTGGATACGCTCGCGGTTGAAGAAGACCAGGGCATCCTGCAGAGTGTCAAGACTCCGGAGGGTTTTGAGCGGGCTTGACATGTAATTCCGGATAGGCTGCTTGGGCAGAGAGATCATCTCAGAGGTGGCAATGAGAAGCGACTGTTTCACTTCATCCTTTCCAAATACCTCGCCCCGGATCAGGAGCTTGTTGACCGGGGTCGGCCCGATGGTGATCCGGTCCCCGATATCGAAGAGTTTTGCGCTGCCACGGAGTTTGATGACCGCGTGGCAGATATCCGGGTGGCAGAGCGTGGTAAAATCGATCTCCTGGGCACTGGCTCCCTGCACGACCTCGCCGTTCCTGCTGATGGGAACGTCGTAATCCTCACCCGAGACATTCAGGTTGAGTTCGTTGTACGCAAGAGCTGTCGGGATATACCCCCCTTTGGGACCGGGAACGCCGTCGACAAGACCGATGGATTTTAATGCCTGCATCTGGTTGCGCACGGTGCCCGGGTTGCGCTGGATCCTGTCGGCAATCTCCTCGCCCTTGATCGAGTGGGAGTGCTGGTGGTAGAGGGTGATCAGGGTGATCAGGATATCGCGCTGAATAAGGGACAGTTCCATAACGATAAACCGTATGACTGTCCATAAATATATAGGTAGGCGATTTGTGGAATTCGAGAAAATGCCGACGGTGCCAACTGCGGATGAGATCCTTGACCGGAGTTTCCGCCGTGCAGCCAAAAAAATGCTGGAGAAGACCAACAAGGAGCGCGCCAATACTGAGTTTGTCCGGGCGGTTGGTGCGGCAATCCATGACCGGCTGGTCTATATCATACGTGGATTTCCCGAGTTCGACAAACTCCCGCCGTTTTACCGGGAGATGGCCGATATCCTGTACGGGCTCGACCGGATAAAACAGTCCCTTGGGGCAGTAGGATGGGCCGCAAAGCATACCAAGATGGTGGGAAACCAGCTCGTGCTGCAGTCCCGGAAGGCTGACGATACCCTTGTCGTGCGCAAGCGTGCGGTTGCCCGGCTCGCATCCATGGTTCACCAGATAGACAAGGACCTGCGGTTCCTGAATGAAGTCAGGAATGTCCTGCGCCAGCTCCCCCACGTGGAGGACACGTTCACCATCGTCATCGCCGGCTACCCGAATGTCGGGAAATCCTCGTTCATCCGGCGGGTGTCATCCGCAGACCCGGAAGTGGCATCCTACCCGTTTACGACCAAGGGGATTATTGTCGGGCACCGCATCCTGGGCCGCGAGAAGATCCAGTTCGTGGACACGCCCGGTATCCTTGACCGTCCCGCGGAGGAGCGGAACCAGATCGAGCGGCAGGCGCTCTCGGCCATGATGAACGTGGCAAGCGTGGTCCTGTTCATTCTCGACCCCTCGGAGCACTGCGGTTATCCGATGGACGTGCAGCTCCGCCTTCTCGAAGAAGTGAAAGGGATGGTTGCGGTCCCGATGATTGTCGTTGCCAACAAATCTGACCTCGTAGCTCCGGAAGGATACCTGACCATGTCAACAGCGGACGGGACGGGTGTGGAGGACGTGCTGGCTCAGATCCTCGCGCACAAGCCGAAGCGAACCGAAGAGCAGAGGATAATTGCCATACGGGCACCAATTGTCCATGAGCCGGATGCCCCGGAGATTGATCCCATGACCGGCATGCCGAAACGCAAACGTATCCGGAGGCCGAGGAAGCCACGGACGAGTACGGAATAAATGGGGGGTAGGGGGTACCTCCCCCCCCACCAAATATTTTTCCGGAGGGGGCCTACCCCCCTCCCCTGCTTTTGAGCCCGGACCGCAATAGCCGGTATTATGCGATACCGGCATTCAACCAGATTCTCGTCAGAGAATCCGGGACTTTTCTTTGCAGGAATCTCTCCTCTTTGCAGCAGGGTGTGGGGGGGTAGGGGGTACCTCCCCCCACCAGATATTTTTCCGGAGGGGGGGACCCCCCTTCCCTAGTCCGGGTTGATGGGGGGACCCCCGCCTGAGGGGAGCGGGTTTGCGGGAGTTACCGTCGGAGGATGCTTTCGTATGGCACAGGGGGCCGGGGGTTTTGCGATACCATATCCCGGACATCAGCCCGCGAACTCGGGATACAGTTCCCGAAACAGACTGGTGGGCAGCAGGAACTGAATATCATCAATGAGAGGGAATGATGAACCGCAGAGGGAACACTCTAGACCACCCGCAGTTTGTTTCAGGTGCGGTTGATCAATCATGTGATATGTTGGATTGACGGCGCAATCGGGACACAAAAGCAGGTTTGTCAGATCTGATATGACTTTTTCCGGGTTACCTTCCTCCTTCGTGCAAATACCTTCTATCCCTCCACCCAGCACCATATTGGGAATGTTTTTGATAGCTATGCGATCATCCAGTCTGGTCCTGATTCTGTTTCCGAGACTGGAGATAAAGACATTTTTCGTATCGAAGAGCGATAACGCTTCAATCCATTCCCGCAATGAGATATCCTCATTCTCCAGTATCCCGTGTTCCCGTTCATCACAGGAATTCTCGGAAAAATATCCCCCGATGAATCGTCCTGCCTTGTTCTTTTGAGGGACTGCTTTCGAGGAGATCTTACTGCTCTGCCTGTACAGAACAACCCGGGGCCTCCTGAACGGCTCTTCACTGAAGAAAAAAGTTCCGTGCGATAGAATCCGGTTCACTTCCTGCAAAACAGGTTTTGGAGAGGGGAAATGGTGAAGGAACTCATAGCAGAACACAAAGGGAAATGAGGTGTTCCGGAATGGAAGATTATTTACATCGCAGCAAACCCGAAACGGCAGTTTTTGCCTGTCGAACATCCTGGCAAAATGCTCCGCTGTTTTCAGTTGGTGATAGGAAATATCGACGGCAAATCCCGTGGCGTTAAAGTCGTTGGTAAGGACCAGGGATCTCTGGCATCTCTCTGCACCCAGTTCAACAAAGGGGGACAGCCGGACCTGTCTTCCCAGCTTGTTAATATCTTTCAGGGTGGTATTCACTCGTTCGAGGAGAATCTTGTCGTGCTCTTCCTTGCCATAATAGTCAGGCAGTATCATCTCTCCGGTCACATGCTGCCTGGCCAGCTTCTTCCTGAATTCGATCTCCCCTTGTAAGTTTTTAAGAGTCTGCGATTTCATGGAATGCTCCTGTCGTATCGTATGCGCCGGAAAGGGCGGGCAAGACACCTTCGCAAACCAGGATATGACTGCCTCAAAACACTTACATTCCCGTGAGCAAAAATATCCTAACCCATCCACCCCATCAGCGCCCATCCCGCAAGGAACCCGAGAATTGTCCCGCCATTCAGGGGCGGGAGCCCGGCCTGCGGTTTCCCTGACATGACGAAGGAGAGCAGGACGACAAGACCGGCGAGCGACCCGACGATAGCGCCGAGCGCCGGGAGGTTGATCATACCACCCAGCCGCCACCCCTGGAGGAAAACGTTGGCGGATACCACGAGGATTGAGGGCATGATCATGTCTCCCATGCCGATGATGAAAGCAGCCCGCTCCCCGCCGCTTTCCAGTTTTCCGATACCTTCCTTCATGAACGAGTAATCGCGCCGCTTGGGGACCACGAACAGGATCGGGGTCTTCATGTCCACGACACCCTCAGCAAGCGTGATCATGTGCTTGGTCTTGTATACCGAGATCGCGTCATACACCGCGAGCAGGACAAGGAGGATGATCACCGGAAGGATCTCAAGAGAGGCACCGAATATCGCTGCCACGCCAGCACCGATCAGGATGCCAAGCGCATCGATCACGTACCATTCCGGATATTTGTACAGGAGGACAATCGAGAGAACGGAAAGGACAAGGACGATGACCGTTGCAGGATCCGTTGGTCCTGCCAGGGCATACACAACTGCTGCAAAGATATAGATAAACGTGAGGAATATCGAGATGCCGATCACTGCCGCGATCACTTTTTTTAAATTATACCGTATCAGGACCAGCAGGAGAGCAGTAAAAGCGAGCATGATGGCGATGAAGATAACCGGGTTTGCCATCGATTCGGGGTCTTCGAAGGCGACGACACCGGATGCCTGCACGGGAAGGGAGAGCAGGAGAGCTCCGGTCTCCACGGCAAGGAGCAGGAGGGGCATTGCGAGGAAGGGAATGAGGTTTTTTACATCCAAACAGGCATCTCCGGAACAGTAGTTAGCTTAATTAGTGTGCTCTCATCATCTAAAAACATGGATATACGCGAATACCTGGTCGATATCCTGCTTACCGTCGTGATGATCGTCTCCTCCCTCGTCCTTATCACCCGGTTCTGGCAGGACCTCATTGTTGCGGTTGCGGCCGGCCTGATGGCGCTTACGCTTGGCGGGCTCCTGCTTTCGCTCAACATCAAGATGCGCCATCTCGAGAAGAGCGTCCTCGTCCGCGAACGGATGCTCCGCACCAACCTCGAAGAGATATCGACACGGATGCTGGGTAAATACGATATGGCACTCTCCCATCTCGATGAGCTGATTGCTGAATTTTCACAGCGTGCATACCGGTAATATACTTTCTGGAGAGACCAGCACATGGGCGTAGCACTACGGGATATCCTCGCTGAATACAAGACACCGGTGACCTGGGAGGCCTTGCCGGGCGTTGCGGCTATCGATGCGAACAACGCGCTCTACCAGTTCCTGACCATCATCCGGCAACCCGACGGGACGCCCCTGATGGACCGGCGCGGGCGGGTCACGTCCCACCTTTCCGGCATCCTCTTCCGGGCGGCCAGTTTTATGGAAAAGGGCATCAAACCGGTCTTTGTTTTTGACGGGAAACCGGCGGTCCTCAAGCAGGCAACCATTGACGAGCGCCGGAAGGTCCGGAACGAGGCCGGGGCAAAGTGGAAGGAAGCGGTGGAACGCGGGGATGAGGAGGAGGCCTACAAGCAGGCACGTTCCGCAACCCGCGTGGATGACACGATCATTGCAACGTCAAAGGAACTGCTCGGGTTGATGGGGATTCCGGTCGTGCAGGCCCCCGGAGAAGGCGAGGCACAGGCGTCGTACATGGTGGCAAAGGGGGACGCCCGGTACGTGGTCTCGCAGGACTATGATACCCTGTTGTTTGGTGCACCCCTGCTGGTCCGGAACCTGACAGTTTCCGGCAAGCGCAAAATCCGGGGCCGGCAGATCACGGTGAACCCGGAGCGGATCGTCCTTGCGGACACCCTTGCCGGCCTCCGCCTCACCCGCGAGCAGCTGATCGAGGTCGGTATCCTCGTGGGGACCGACTTCAACCCGGGGGTCGAAGGTGTCGGGGCGAAGACCGGCCTGAAGATCGTGCAAAAAGGGGAGTTTCTTACAAAACTCAAAGAGAAGCAGCCGGACTTTGACCCGGCACCGGTCATGGAGATGTTCCTTCACCCTCCCGTGACCGATGAGTACTCCCTGGCTGCGGGGCACCCGGATGCGGAAGGGATCCGGAAGATGCTCTGTGACGGGTACGACTTTTCAAGAGAACGGGTGGACAAGGCAATGGAGGGGTTCACGGTCAGGGCCGGGCAGAAGACCCTCGGGAACTGGTTCTGAAAAAATTGCTCTGGAGAAATCATTTAAAAAAACCCTGACGCTCCTGGGGCATGCAGGCATGCCCCCGCCGCTGGGCATCACCATGATGTGATGATGACATAGTACGGGTAAAAAAATCACCTATTTCCCGATCATCCAAACCAATTCCTCACAATGCTTCCTGCCCCCAATGGGAACCTTGTGGCGTAAAAGGGGGCTTCATGTCATCAGAAAAATGTTTTTTACAGAGAGAAAAATTGCAGTGCAGGGATTACGGCAGGTACCTTTGTCCTGTCGTGTACCCCCGTCCGTTTCCCTTTTTCAGCACTTCTCTTCGCAGGTTGAAGCCGCCAGACTGTCAGGGCCGGCCTGTACCTGGCACCGCTCCGCACAGGCCTTGCAAGCGGTGTACTGCGGGTTGGTGGTAACCAGCGTGCAGATCCCGCCGCTGGCATCGCAGCGTGCGTACTGCCGGCACCTGTCGCCAGTCCGGTACTCCTCCGTGCAGATTTGCGGCGCATTCGTACCGCACGCGAGATCAGTCCCATGGCAGGTGGTGAACCCGCAGATGATGGGGGATAGTGTATCAGCCGGCATGGGTGCAGGTACCGTTGCCGGGAGCGGCGTGGGTGTTGCCTTTGTGCCCCCGGGAAATACCGACGTGCAACCGGCAGAGCAGAGTGCTGCAACCAGCAGGACAATGCATAGAGCGGAAATGGCGGACTTGTTTTTCATGAAAGATCGTGTCAGCGGTGATATTTGCCGCGGGCTGTATTTATGGGTTTATTTTACTGCAGAATTTTTGGGAGGTATCCCGGTAAATTCCTGCCCTCATGACAGTAGTCCCTCTTAGCTGTCAAATCCCGGCCAGCGCACGGTTCATCAGCACGAGCGCAACAAGCCATGTGCAAAACGCCCCGCCAAGACTGGGAAGGAGCGGGTAGCGGGCCATGAGGAGGTAGAGCACAACGAGGAAGAGAAGGGTCGGAATGGCGAACCAGAACGCAGAAATGACCAGTTCCCGCGTGGTCGCCTGACCGGCCTCAGCATACGTGAAGAGGAACGCAAGGGTTGTCGTGATCGGGGCTGCCGCGAGTATGCCGCCGTACTTCGGGTCAACCTGCTGGGCAAGGACGGTTACGCCGACAATGATCCCCCCGCCGATGAGGAACTTGAGGGCCAGGAAGGAGTAATCCATATGATCAGAGCCATGTTGTCCTGCGGGGGTAATATACCCGTAGCAGGAGTTCGCCAGACTGCCGGAAAACACCCACGGTCAGCCCCGCGAAATGGGCATGTATAAACCCCAACAGGGATCACATTATCTGTACCCAGCCGGCAACGGGCCGGCAGCACTCTTTCCCGGTGACACTATGCAGCTCAATTCCTGCAAGAAGACCTACAACAACGAGACGCAACGGGCTGCTCCGCTGCAAGAGACCCTTGCCCGTATCGAACCCATGGTCCCCGCTGCCGGGATAACCCGCGTTGCCGATATCACGAGCCTTGACCGGATCGGCATCCCGGTCTTCTCATGCATCCGGCCTACGGCGATGGACGGGGCGATCACGGTCTACAACGGCAAGGGGGCGACGGTCGAGGAATCGAGGATCTCCGCCATCATGGAAGGCATCGAGCGGTACTCCTCCGAGATGCACGACCGGAGGCTCCCGATGGCAACCTACCCGGAGATGTTTGCCCGGGGACGGACCCTTGACCCCCGTGATCTGATCCTGCCGGAGGGGGCGGACAGGGAGCGGCTCATGCCGTGGTATGAGGGGTTCGATATTGCCAACAATGAGCCGATCTTCGTGCCTGCCCATGCGGTCTTCCACCCGCTCCCGCCCAACTACCGCGGGTTGTTCCGGACCAACACCAACGGTCTTGCCTCAGGCAACACCTTCGAGGAGGCGGTCTTCCATGCCCTTTCCGAGGTCATCGAGCGGGACGCCTGGTCGCTTGTCGAGGCCTGCCGGGATACCGGGCCGTGCGTAACGGGCATGACCGACGTAACAATCCTTGAGATGCAGGAGAAGTTCAAAAAGGCGCAGGTAGAAGTAAAAGTCCGGGACATCACGAGCGATATCGGCATTCCCACGATGGCAGCAGTAGCTGATGACGTGCTCCTGAAAGACCCGATGCTCCTCACTATCGGGATCGGGACCCACACCAGCGCCCGGATCGCGGTGATGCGGGCACTTACCGAAGTGGCCCAGAGCCGCCTCACCCAGATCCACGGGGCACGGGAAGATACGACCCTCGCGGAGCTCCGGAAGAAGATGGGTTACGATCGGGCAAAGCGGATCAACGGGTACTGGTTCAGGGACAACGGCACGATTGATTGCCGTAACGTCAAATCCTCCGATACCGACGACTTCAAAAAGGACATCGAGAATATCATCGTATCCCTCGAAAAACAGGGACTCGACCGGGTCATCATCGTTGACCTGACCCGGGAAGAGATCGGGATCCCGGTCGTGCGGGTGATTGTGCCGGGCCTCGAGGTCTTTGCCATGGACCAGGAACGCAGGGGCGAGCGGGTGAACAATGCACAGGATCATCGTCTTTCTCGGGCCGAGCCTTGATCGGGATACGGCAGGGACGATTCTCCCGGCAGAATATCTCCCGCCGGCCAAACGGGGCGACCTTCTCCGGGCAGTGCAGGAAGGGGCAGGGATCATCGGCCTGATAGACGGGGTCTTCCACCAGGAATCGGCAGTAGCCCACCGCGAGATTCTTACCGCGATAAAAAAAGGTGTCCGCGTTGTGGGAGCCTCGAGTATGGGTGCACTCCGGGCTGCCGAGATGGACACGCTCGGGATGACCGGTATTGGCGAGGTATACCGGATGTACAGGAGCGGGGAACTGATTGCCGATGACGAGGTCGCTCTCGTTTTCGATCCCGGGACCGGCCTCGCACTCTCCGAACCGCTGGTCAATATCCGTTTCACGCTTCGTGAAGCGGAGAAGCAGGGAATTATCACCCCACGGGACCACGCGACCCTTCTTTCTGCTGCGCAGTCCATCTTCTATCCGCAACGGACATACGGGCGGATTGTGTCGGGGGCCGGTGCTGCAATCGATCGGGAAACCCGGGAGCGGTTCCTTGTTTGGGTGAACCTGCATGCCGTTGACCAGAAGCGGAAGGATGCGGTTGCGGCGCTGGAGTATATTAAAGAGCTGTCCAACGCGGATGCATGACGGCTGGCCCGAAAAAATTTATACAGGCGATAGGGCTGATGCCTCCGTACCCCTATCAGGATGATCTCCGCCATTCCAGAAGGGACAAAACCGTGGCGGTTCAGGACGTTTTTCAGCCCAAATTGGATAGTTGGCATCGAAAATCAGTTAAAGATTTTCATTCCCTCGGGGATCAAGGTGGTGTCCCCTGGGGTGCCTCTCCTCTTGGGTAGAGAGGGGGTCATACTCATAAATCAGGAGTATGGGGGGAAGGTCTCCCCCATCTGTATTACTCCACCTTCGCCCACACGTACGCGAACCGCTGGAACGCAGTGATGTGCCCGAAAACACCGAAAAATACAAAGAGCCAGCCGAACCACGAAAGTCCGTACAAGCTTATAGGGTAGATGAGGTCCACGATGCCGACAACGATGATGAGCAGGAGCCGGTCCGACCTGCCCAAAATCCCGCCGTAATACCGCCCCACACCCACTGCCTGTGCCTGCGTTCCGAGGTAGGATGCCATCAGGACGCCGGTAAGGGCAAAGACACCGATCAGCCACGGGACCATGCCCCCGGCGAAGATCCCGGTGATGATGAAGATGTCTGCGTACCGGTCCACGGCATGGTCGAGAAAATCCCCGCGTTTGCTCTGGATTTTCATCTCGCGGGCAACAGCACCGTCCATGCCATCGCAGAAGGCGTTCACCATGACCGCGATAACCCCCCAGAGTTCCATCCGGAGATAGAACAGGATACCGGCAGCTGCCGATGCTAGCAGCGCCGCGATGGTGAAGAAATTCGGGGTAAGCCGGCAGCGGATTGCGACAGAGACAACCGGGTCTAAAAACACTTTCGCCTGAGAACGGTACTGGTCGATCATGACGATGCCTCCAGGTACCC
>JBAVWM010000191.1:0-5103 GCA_049697815.1 Methanoregula sp.
GGACAACGCTGGCACAGTGGGGGTTCGGGTAAGGCGGTTTTTGCATCCGTACAAGAGATCATTTCAGGGCCGCGATACCATCAGTGACCCCCCGGGATCATCCATAAAAAAAACCGGTTTGGTCTCAGGCCGAATAAAAAAAAAAGCGATAAACCAAATCCAATCACGTCCCTGCCTGAGAGAACAATACATTCCCGGCAAAGGAAGTACTCTTCACGGGCACCACATATCTATCCTGTTGTATGACTCTCAAGAGATCTCGTGAGATTCATAATTTTCACATGAACAGTATCCCCCTCGTACACCACCGGACCCCGTATAGGGGGGGCGGGGCACAAGAGGACTCTATCTTACTGCGCCCTCCGGGCAGAGTTGATTTGCGGCTCTTATGCCCGATGCCAATTACTAAATATGAACGGGATATAATGGGAGTTCATGGATGAAAAAAGGGAAAAACCAACAGCGCTGAGGGTCGTAGCCGCAGTAATTCTCGGGATTATCGTCGGGGGTATCCTCTTCCTTATCACAACCCTCATCATAGGAGCGATAAACAATCGCATGGGGATGATCATTCCGATCGATCTGCGGATAACAGAGAACGTCCTGAGTCTTGTTCTCCTGATTATCTTTATCGGTCTCTCCATAGCGTACTTCTGGTGGAAAGTAGAGACAACTCCTCCGTCAGAACCTGAGAGCCCGGAAACCCTTGGGATACCGGATGAGTCCGAGATACCGGATGAATGAGTGAGAAAATTTTACGATATGAAACTTCTGCTCCATAGAGGCACACATGAACGGGAGTTTACACCCGAACCATGAAAATCATAAAAAATATAATTTTATGAGGGCCCCCCGCCTTAAAGCATCTCAGAGACACGGCTTGAGGAGATAACCGGTGTACTGATTCCGACAGGTTTTTGATCCGCCGCGGGGGCGCCCCGTCGGGGGCGGCGGCATCAATCGCAACGGGGGGTATGGGGGTAAGCCCCTATCGTTGTATCAGAAGATTACTATTTTCATAGGAAATCAATCAGAAAATCCCGACGCTCCTGGGGCACACAGGCACGCCCGAGCCGCGGGGCATCCCCGCGATATGATGATGACGTATCACCTGAAAGAGAATCCTATGATTTCCAGCTAATCCGATCCAATTCATCAGGATGCGACGCGTCTCCCGATGGGGTACAACCTGGCGTAAAAATGGGAATGCGAACAGCCGCCAGAAGTTTTTCCAAGAGTATCGAATTTTTCGTGATTTCTTCAAGAATCCCGACAGCATTACGGGTGCTTGCCGCCCGCTGACAACCGCTCGTTCAGTCTCCGGATCTGGTCCCGCAGGGCAATCGCCCGCTCGAAGTCGAGGTTATCCGCTGCGTCCTGCATCTGCTTCTCGAGCTCGATGACCACGTTGGGGATCTCATTCTTCGGCACGTGCTTTGTGTCCTTGATGTCAACCTCTTTTTCCTTGACCGGCTTGATGATAGTCTGCGGAACGATGCCGTGCTTCTTGTTGAATGCAACCTGCAGCTCGCGCCGCCGCTTTGTCTCGGCGATCGCCCGCTTCATGGAATCGGTCATGGTGTCGGCATAGAGCACAACCTTCGAGTTCACGTTCCGTGCTGCCCGGCCGATGATCTGGATGAGGCTCCGGGCATCGCGGAGGAACCCTTCCTTGTCCGCGTCGAGTATGCCGATGAACCCGACCTCGGGGATATCGAGCCCTTCCCGGAGGAGGTTGATCCCGACGAGGACATCGAATTTGCCGAGCCGGAGCTCGCGGATGATCTCGGTCCGCTCAAGAGTCTGGATCTCCGAGTGGAGGTAGCGGGTCCTGATGTTCCGGTCGGCAAGGAACTCCGAGAGCTCCTCGGCCAGTTTTTTCGTCAGCGTGGTGACGAGGATACGGTCGCCCCGGGCAATCGTTTTTTGCACCTCGCGGATCACATCGTCCATCTGGCCAACGATCGGCCGGACCTCTACATTCGGATCGACAAGCCCGGTCGGGCGGATGATCTGCTCGACCGGATTTGCGGACTTCTTCAGCTCGTACTCGCCGGGCGTTGCCGAGACAAAGACCACGCTCGCCATATACTGCTCGAACTCGTGGAACCTCAGGGGCCGGTTGTCGTATGCACTCGGGAGCCGGAAACCGTAGTCGATTAAGGATTTCTTGCGCGAGCGGTCGCCATTGTACATGCCGTGGAGCTGCGGGATCATCTGGTGGCTCTCGTCAATGATCATCAGGAAGTTGTCCGGGAAATAATCGAGGAGACAGTAGGGCTTCTCCCCGGCCTTCCGCCCGTCAAAGTGGCGGGAGTAGTTCTCGATGCCCTTGCAGGAGCCGGTCTCCTGGATCATCTCGATGTCGTACCGCGTCCGCTGCTCGAGCCGGTGCGCCTCGATCATGCCGAGGTGGGGCAGGACTTCGGCAAGTTCCTGCCGGATGGACTCGATAGCCGACGTACGGGCGCTCTCGGGAGTGACGAAGTGGCGGGCGGGGTAAACGTAGAAATAGTTCAGCTGCTCCTTTTTGGTTCCGGTGTTCTTGTCCACCTCGCTGATCCGTTCAATCTCGTCGCCAAAGAGCTCGATCCGGATGATGTTGTTGAAGTACCCGGGAATGATATCGATGGTGTCGCCCTTGACCCGGAAGCGGCCGGGCATCAGCTCGATGTCGTTTCTCTCGAACAGGATATCGAGGAGCCGGCTCATGATCTCGCTGCGTGAAATCTTCTGGCCGACCGCGAGCTCGAATCCCATGTTCCGGAAGTTCTCCGGGTTGCCAAGGCCGTAGATGCAGGAGACCGACGCGACAACGATCACGTCGCGCCGGAACGAGAGCGAAGCGGTAGCCGACAACCGGAGCATCTCGATCTTGGGATTGATGGCCGAGTCCTTCTCGATGTACTGGTCCTTTGCGGGAATGTAGGACTCGGGCTGATAGTAGTCGTAGTAGGAGACGAAGTACTCGACACGGTTGTGGGGGAAGAAGTCGCAGAACTCCTGGTAGAGCTGGGCGGCAAGCGTCTTGTTGTGGGCGAGGACGAGGGTGGGCCGGTTTGCGGCCGCGATCACGTTTGCCATCGTGAAGGTCTGCCGGAGCCGGTGACACCGAGCAGGGTCTGGTACTGTTTGTTCTCTTCCAGGCCTCCGGTCAACTGCCGGATGGCTTCCGGTTGCGAGCCGGCCGGGGCGAAAGGGGAGACGAGCTGGAAATCGGTCACGGTGCTTAGGATCTTGGAGGGAACTATTAAAAGGGATCGGGATGCGGCAGGAACGTGAGATGCCAGGGCCTTGAGCCACGGCCGTCACCTGCGGGATCTGCCGGGAAAAATGCCGATCATTCCACCGCCGCTTCCGGCAGTACGCGATCCCGTATGAGATGGCGGTACGTTCTTTCCGGGAACCGGGAAGAGGTGATGGCCCGGTGGATCCTGTACGGCACCGGCGCGTACCGGAGAACATTGCCTGCGGTAAATTCCACGAAAAGTTTCTCGGTGACAGGGTCGTACCTGACCGCTTTCCGTGTTGCAAAATGGAGGATGTCCCTGATCATCGTTCCTGCTCCATGGCATACTGGGGGCGAGGAAGGGAAAAGTAGTGGGACCGTACCAAGAGGGAACGGGGAGACCGGAGATTGAGGGAGCATCACCGGGAATTCCTGCATACCAGCTATACGCGGTAAGGGGATCAGCTCCCGAGCCACTCCCGGAGACCGGTAAGCGGCCGGGTATTCACAATATCCCCGGCAGCAAGCCACCCGCGGCGGGCCGTGCCAATACCGAACCGGATCTCCTGCAGTTCATCCTTTGCATGGGCATCCGACCCGATCGAGAAGATCACGCCGTACTCTTTTGCCGCCCGGCAGTTCGTATCGGAGAGGTCCAGCCGGGAAGGGGAACTGTTCACCTCCAGCGCAATGTGCTGTGCTGCCGCAGTCTCAAATACCGGGGGAAGGTCGAGGTCGGAGGGGTCGCGCCGGAGGAGGATCCGCCCGGTGGGGTGCCCGAGGATGTCGACATGGTCGTTGTGGAGTGCCGCGAGCACCCGGCGCGTCATCTCCTCCCCGTGCATCCGGAGCCCGTCATGGACGCTTGCGATAACTACGTCGAGATCGCCAAGAACGGCCGGGGGGAGATCGGGAGTCCCGTCCGTCCCGATGTTGCACTCGATACCCTGCAGCACAACGATACCATCGAGATCCCGGTTCAGCCGCTCGATCTCCGCCCGCTGTTTTGCAATTTTCTCTTCAGTCAGGCCGCGGTCGGTTTCGGGGCTCCGGGAATGGTCGCAGATGGCAATGTACCCGTACCCCCGGTCCCGGGCAGCAAGGGCCAGATCGCGGATCGGGTCTTTCCCGTCGCTCCAGTCAGAATGTACATGGAGGTCCCCCTGCAGCGCAGTGTACGGCACAATCTCGGGGAGCACCCCCTTCTCCGCGGCCTCGATCTCACCCCGGTTCTCCCGGAGTTCGGGCTCAATGTACGGGAGGCCGAGCATCCGGTACAGGTCTTCTTCGGTGGAACCGGTACGGTACTTCTGGGTCTCTTCTTCCTTCAGACCGTATTCGGAGAGGCTCAGGCCCCGTTCGAGGGCCCGGCGCCGGAGGGCAATGTTGTGATCCTTGGAACCGGTAAAGTACTGGAGAGCGGCCCCGTGCTGGTTCTCCTCAACCACCCGCAGGTCGACCTGCACCCCCGATTCAAGGACAATGGAGCTCTTGGTATGGCCGCGTCCCAGGACCCGCGTAACTTCCGGAAGGGTGACAAAAGCAGTCATCACCACTTCCGGTTCCGGTGAGGATGCGATGATATCGATGTCACCGATCGTCTCTTTCATCCTCCGGAGGGATCCCGCCAGGCTGATCTTCCGGATTGCGGGAAGTGCGGCAAGACGGGCAAGGATCGGTTCTGCAACCGGCAGCATCCTGCCGAGAAGGTAACGGCCGGCCGTCCCTTTCCGTGCCTCAATTGCGGCAAGGATATTCTGCTCGCTCTTCTCGCCAAATCCGGCAAGTTCGCGGATCTTCCCTGCCCGGGCGGCAGCCTCGAGCTCCGTAAGGTTCCCGATGCCGAGTTTCTGGTGGAGGAGCATTGCTTTCTT
>JBAVWM010000192.1:0-2148 GCA_049697815.1 Methanoregula sp.
TTTTCCGAATTATGACCTCTGAAATCCGGGGATTGAGGGAAAAGAGGTACAACCGGGCCCGCAGAGAGCTCTGATGTACCAGAATTCCCGCAGGGGTTTTTTGACGGGGATTAACCGCTATCTCCGATGATGATATCCTTCCGGGGTATTGATGGAGGTTCAGGTTTCCCGGCCCTGGCCGGATGGATACAAGGAAAACCCCAGAAAATATTCCAGAAGTGGAGTACGATTGGACCGGTTGCCGGAAAAATTCCGGCCCACGTGAAATCTCCGGGAAAAGAATTCAAAAAATTCCGCAATAAAAAAAAGTCCGGGAAATTTCCGGCTGCTTATACAAGCGTCGGTCCCGATCCGAGCAGGAGCGGTTTCCCGTCCCGGTCGATCTCGACCAGCGAGTCCGGCGTGACCAGGAAGAACCGCCACGTCCCGTGCTTTGACCGGAGCCAGAGCTCGGCCGTGATGGCCTTATCCCGGGCAATGATCCGGAGCTGGGCAATCTCTTCCTTGAAATCATCGGCAAGCTGCCGGATAGTCGCGAGGATTGCCGGCGCGAACATGACCCGGGCGAACGTGACCGGGATCTTCGAGACGATTGCGATATCGAAGACCCGCTCCGGCCCGCTCATCACGAGCTGGGCGATGCCACGTGTCTTGGCGATCGGGATCGCTTCTTCGAGCGCCCGGTGCGGGCGGGGGCCGGGATTATGAGACCGACGACATGGTATGTGTATCGCATGACGGATCCAAAGAACGCGGCGGGAGAAGATCGACAAACCTGAACCTCGGGAAGATCCGAAAACCCGATGTTTATTTTCACCCTGCACCGTCACACTATATGTGCCGGAACTTCCGGTATATATTTGGAGAAAGAATATTTTCAGCCGGGGACAAGGACATGAAACCAGCAATTATCCGACGTCTTCACAAAAATTTCGAGGATTACGTTCATGTACAGGAAGGTGTTTGAGTTCTGGTTCGCCCGGGATTTGCAGAAACTTCTCGGGTATGATGAATGGAGAAATTTTTTAAAGGTTATTGAAAAGGCCAAAGAATCGTGTGAGATATCCGGTACTACTGTTCCGGACCATTTTGTTGACGCCAACAAAATGGTTTCACTTGGATCGGGTGCCGAACGGGAGATCGAAGATCTCTTCCTGACCCGCTATGCCTGTTATCTCATTGCCCAGAATGGTGATCCCCGTAAAGAAGAGATTGCGTTTGCCCAGAGTTATTTTGCAGTCCAGACCCGGAAGCAGGAGATCATTGAAGACCATATCAGGCTTGCTGAACGGCTGAAGGCAAGAAAACACCTGAAAGATTCAGAGAAAGAATTATCCCGGAATATTTACAAACGCGGTGTGGACGAATCGGGTTTTGCCCGAATCCGAAGCAAAGGGGATATGGCTCTTTTCGGGGGCTATTCAACTCACGTGATGAAAGCACGCATGGAAGTTCCGGACCTGTCCGGAGCTCTGGAAAACGGACAAAATTATGTCACTATTTTAGGACAGAAATATGGGCACGCTACACTTTGAAATTCAAATGCATTAATGGGTTAATCTGTATGTCATTTTGTTTATAGAAATAATTAAATACCAAAAAGTAAGATCAGATAATTGGACGGACAGCCCTTTGATTTCAGTTTGTATCCATTATTCTGAAACCCCCCGGCAATAACATACAATATCTTCCCATGTTCAGCGGGATTACATCACACATATTATTCTCATCTTCGCCGGGGTATGATAACACCCACATAAATGGATTCCATTCTGATTCCGCCAAAGCCGGTATAAAGGACAGTCCCGTCTTAACGAAGGTGAATATGTTATGGATTATTTCATTGAAGGAATGATTATCAACAACAGTGATTACTCCCTGAAGTGTTCGTACCACCCGATTCGTGGTTCACAGGCAGAAGGATTGCCCGCATTATTACAACCTCACAAATCTACCGGCAATTTTACTGCAAAAGATCCCAAGGGTTTTGGGCAGGCATACGGTGCAAATGGGACGTTTACCCTGACCATTGACGGTGATTTTGAAGATCCGCAGGGTGCAGTCACTCAGTTTACGGTCTGCGATTCATTTGCTTCCAATCAAAATTCATTTGTATTCAACCAATCCAGTCCATTTCTTGATTATGAA
>JBAVWM010000193.1:0-6175 GCA_049697815.1 Methanoregula sp.
GGCGCCCCTTCGGGGGCGGCGGGCGTTCATCATAAATAATTGAGAGAGGATGACCAATCCATTGATCACATCTGTTTAATTCAATTTTCATGGTAAATCATCCGGAAAACTCTGACGCATCCCGGGGGCTTTATCCCCTGTGGGGGGCATGGTTGCATACCCCGGGAGTATCAGAAATATTGAGAGGATTTCTCCGGAGCAAAAATATTTCCAGAAATTTTCCAACAAAACCGGGAAAACTTTTTTGTACAAATTTCCGTAAAAAGGTTTCAGCAGGTCTAGTCAAAAAAAAATTCATACGGATAATCGATCGGTGTTGGTGGATGGGACACAAATCAGCCAACTGCTTGCGGGTGACTGGATTTATGAGATCGCCAGAGTAAAGAGGCCGTATTGGAGGGCGTCTATCTCTCACTCTTCAGGATATTTGTGAAGACCCTGACAAAAATGAATCCGGAATTAATCCTGACCGGGAAATCGTTTCAGATAAACCGGATACTGCCGGAAAATTTTTCTGTCTCACAGCCCGGTTCCCCCTCATCCTGCAACCCTTCGTAATCTATCCAATACCTTGAAATTTCCATGGATTTCATATGTAGATATACCGGATTATCATGACAAAAAAAGCATTCATCACCGGGATCACCGGCCAGGACGGTTCCTATCTTGCAGAACTCCTGCTGTCCAAAGGATATGAAGTCCACGGGCTTATCCGGCGCTCATCGACATTCAATACAAGCCGGATCGACTCCATATATGTCGATCCCCATGATCCGGCTGCACGCATGTTCCTTCACTTTGGCGATCTTTCCGATTCGGAACAGATTGCTAACATTATATACAATATCCGTCCTGATGAAGTATACCACCTCGGGGCCCAGAGCCATGTCCGGGTCAGTTTCGATACCCCCGAATATACCGGCAATGTAACCGCACTCGGCACGACACGGCTGCTGGAAGCGATCCGCAGGAGCAGCAGTATGGTGAAGTTCTACCAGGCTTCCTCAAGCGAGATGTTTGGTGCAGCCCCGCCGCCCCAGAGCGAGAATACCCCCTTCCACCCGCGCAGCCCGTATGCCTGTGCAAAAATGTACGCGTACTGGATGACCCGCAACTACCGGGAAGGCTTCAACCTGTTTGCCTCCAACGGGATCCTCTTCAACCACGAGTCCCCCCGGAGAGGCGAGACCTTCGTCACCCGGAAGATCACCCGGGCTATTGCCCGCATCCTTGCAGGAAAAGAGAAGTATCTCTACCTGGGGAACCTTGAGGCAAAACGGGACTGGGGATATGCCCCGGAGTACGTGGAATGCATGTGGCGGATCCTGCAGCAGGACACGTCGGGCGATTTTGTCATCGGCACCGGGGAAACCCATTCTGTCCGGGAATTCCTGCACGAGGCGTTTGCCTATGCGGGGCTGGAGGTTGAAAAGCACGTGCGGATCGATCCAAAATATTTCCGTCCTACCGAAGTCGAGGTGCTTGTCGCCGACGCAGGAAAATCCGAAACCGTGCTTGGCTGGAAACCCTCCGTCAGGTTTGGCGATCTGGTAAAGGTCATGGTGGATGCGGACATGTTAGCCGCAGGACTCGAACCGATTGGCAAAGGTGACGGGGTTGTCAGGACAAAGTTCCCGCACCGGTGGTGGAAATGCGACTGACGGGGGACGTTTTCCGTACTACAGCCGCGGTCATTAAAAGGATCGAAACACATATTTTTACCTGGTACGGGTAACGTGCAGGTTTTTTAAAAATTCCGCACAAAACGGACACACCCGAGGTTTATCTCCATGACGTTCTGGTCTGATAAAAAAATTCTCATTACCGGTGGGGCAGGATTCTTTGGTTCGCAGGTTGAGAGAGAGATCCTGCAGAAAGGAGTTTGCAAGGATTCTATCGCCATCCCCCGCAGCCGGGAGATCGATCTCCGGAAATGGGAGAACTGCGTCAAAGTTGTCCGGGATTCCGATATCGTTATCCACCTTGCCGCACGGGTCGGCGGTATCGGGTATAACCAGGCATACCCGGCCCAGCTCTTCTACGATAATGCGATCATGGGCATCCAGATGATCGAGGCTGCCCGGCAGGAGAACGTGGAGAAGTGTGTGGTGGTCGGTACCATTTGCGCGTACCCCAAGTTCACCCCGGTCCCGTTTAAGGAGGAGAACCTCTGGAACGGTTACCCGGAAGAGACCAATGCTCCGTACGGCCTTGCAAAAAAGATGCTGCTCGTCCAGTCACAGGCATACCGGCAGCAGTACGGGTTCAATTCCATCTACCTTCTCCCGGTCAACCTGTACGGGCCCGGGGATAATTTTGATCCGGCAAGTTCGCATGTCATTCCCGCACTGATAAAAAAATTTATCGATGCAAAACGGCATAAAAAAACATTTGTCGATATATGGGGAACCGGCTCGGCATCAAGGGAATTTCTCTATGTTGACGATGCCGCACACGGACTTGTCCTTGCCACGGAGCGGTATAATAAACCAGAGCCGGTGAACCTTGGATCCGGGATGGAGATTACGATCCGGGATCTGGTCTCCCTTATCCAGAAACTGACCGGATTTTCCGGTGAGATCCGGTGGGACACTTCAAAACCCGACGGCCAGCCCAAACGGTGTCTTGATGTAAGCCGGGCACGGGAGGAGTTCGGGTTTGAAGCGCAGATGCCGTTTAAGGAAGGTCTGAAGCGGACGATCGCATGGTACGAAGCAAACCGGGACGAAGCCGGCAAACCGTATGGGGTCGGGGATCATTGCTGATACTCTCGTATGATGGACTTTTCATTTTCCGGAACGTTCAAAATACTATGATTGATCCATGTACTCATTGGACCCGGCGTGAGATTTGGATGAATAAAAAGTATATTGCATCGGGATACCGTGGGGAGTCCGGGGTCTGCGGTCGTGAAACCACCGGATGATCCCGGTGCCGACGCCCTATTTTAAGGGTGATCGTGAATGAAACTTTAATTCAGTCATAGCGCATACCCTACCGGATAATAAGGTGTTCATCCCGGGAACTTCCGATCACCTCCCTGAAGAGGACTTCTGTGTACATTATCGATATGGTTCTTTCTCGTGTAATGAGTATTGGACCAATCCAGAGGCAGTCGTTAATTTCGCTCTTATCCCTGATCGGGGTTTCCGCGATTGGGTATCTGGCAACAATGTATTTTGCCCATTCACTCGGTCCTGCGGTACTGGGTGCTTTTTATCTGTTTACCGCATATTTTGGCATTTTTGACCTTATCAGCTGCGGGGGTTTTGGAGGGGCAGCAGTTAAAAGGATTAGTGAGGGAAAAAACCAGAATGAATTTTTTACTGCAAGTGTTATTTTGCGATTTGTCCTCCTGGGAATTTCTATTATTATGTTTATTATTTTGTCCCATTATTTTGCGGGAATATCGAATGCAGAATTGTTTTATTTATTCATTATCGCGCTGATTGTCGGGGCGATTAACGGGATTTGTGCACTCGATGTGTTAGGAACCGGCCGGGTCGGTATAAGCCAGACAAGTAATTTTATCAATACGGTCGTAAAACTCACAGTCCAGGTAGTAGCTGTTTTTGTGGGATGGGGTCTGGGAGGTCTCATTGCAGGATTCATCGCAGGAATGCTTGCGTCTGCGGTCATAAACTTCAGATTTATCCGGTTGAAACTGACGAGCTGTAATCTCTCTCATGTTAAAGATCTGTCGTCATTTGCGTTCTGGACCTTCCTTTCTTCCGGAGGGGTCCTCATGTTCTCCTATGCCGATACTATTCTTATCGGATATTTTTTGAATACAGAGGAAGTCGGCATTTACCGGACCGCATTCCAGCTTGCGGCTGTATCAACAATTGCAGTTACCGCATTTATTTCTGTGCTGTTTCCCCGGATAAGCAGGTGGCACGCAGAGAACAACATTGCGATGATCCAATTGGCGCTTTCAAAGGCAATCACCTATTGTCTCATCCTTGCGATCCCCATCACCTTCGGGGGGATACTGCTTTCTGACGAATTGATGTATTTTCTGTACGGCGCATCGTTCCAGACCGGCAGCACCTGTTTAATTATCCTGCTGTTTGCCCAGATCGCAAATATTTTTATGTTTCTTTTAACCATGTGCCTGAATGGAATTGATAAACCCCGGTACTCGTTTTATGTCACCCTGGTCTCTGCAGTTCTCAATATTATTTTTAATGTCGTGCTCATTCAGCTTTTCGGGATTAACGGCGCAGCAGCTGCAATGCTGCTTACCATGGTAATCAACGCAGTCCTTGCCTATGCACTTCTCAGGCCGGTAGTTAAATTATCACTGGAATTAAAATCGATATTTTCTATAATAGTATCATCGCTTGGTATGACGTGTTTTGTGCTGGTGTATATCTATTTTTTCAAGATCCAGACGTTCATCGGCCTCTGCATTCCCATCTTTGCCGGGGCGCTGATTTATTTTGCCCTCCTGTTGAAAATAGATACGTCGATCTATGCTGTTGTAAAAGATTTACTGAAAAAAATGGAAGGATCAAACCTGCAGGAATAAACCTGGACCGGCAGGAAGGAGGAGTATCAGGAAAACGATCACAGAAATTATTACCGTAGTCTGGATCGTGTGACGGAACCTGAATCTTTTCGTCTGGTACAGAACCAGAGATTCGCAGAAGTATTGGCAATTCACAGGGTATTGAGTTGTATTAAAGTTTTTACGTGAGAACGAATGAGACAGCCGGTGCTTCAAAGGAACATTTACCCGTTTTAAGCACATACCATGGATACGTATGCCGCTTGTCAGCGTCATCATTCCCACACATAATCGAAACAGTCTGTTGGTACGTGCAGTAAAAAGCGTTCTCGCCCAGACCTGTTCTTCCTGTGAGATTATTATTGTTGATGACTATGGCGATGCTGATATGGCATTACGGGAATTCGGTGACCGGGTACATTATATCAGGATCCCGCGGACACCGTACCCGGCCGAATCACGGAATGTGGGTATGAAATACGCTCACGGGAACTATATTGCATTCCTTGATGATGACGACACATGGCTTCCTGATAAACTCAGCACACAGGTGCAGGTTTTTTCCGATCACCCGGAGACTGCTCTGGTATGTTCCGATGCCTATATAGTCAAACCCGGCACGCAGGCAAAACCGGAACTATTGTACTTGAACAACAGGAACGGGAAAACCGGTTTTCTCCTGGATGAGCTGATCAACAATAATTTCGTTATCACCTCAACCTGTATGGTGCGGCGTGATGCGCTCCAGAAAACAGGTGGTTTTTCCACGGATCCCTCGTTCCGTGGCATCGAGGATTACGAATTATGGCTGCGGATTGCACGACAGTTCCAGATGCAGTATATGCCGGTGCCCCTGGCAGTCTACCAGGATGCAGAGGGCAGCCTGCGGAGCGAGATATCCCGACTTCGTTATCATGACGGTATAAACCGGATGTATTCCACCCTGCAGTCAGAACTTCCGGCAACCGATCAGTACACCGCCACCCATAAACGTCTTACCGGAAAAATCTACGAAAACAACGTGGGGAAACTCTGCCTTCTCCTGGAAATGGGCGACAAGGTACATTTCAGCACCCTTTTCAGGGACCTGATCGTGGCGCATCCGTTCCTGACCCCAAAGATGTGTGTAAGCGTATCGAGAACATATATCCGGCAGATGATAACCGGCATGGCAAAAAACCGGAAATGTTCTGGATAATTTCAGGTCACCTTTGAACGCGGATCGGTTTGTTGTTATGAAAAACCTCTCCACGGGAGAATCGTATGACCCCTCCACGGGCGGGAGGCAGGAGGAAAGGAACGAGGCATCAGGATATTTTGTACAAATAAACCATGATGTTTTTAAAAAGAACCGGGAATATCCTGAGGATATCCTCGTAAATCAAAATCAGGATACTGCCTGTTAGTTTAATTATTCAGATTACCTACCGGATACATGACAACGTAAAAAAAGGGCTGCTGATAGTATCTCTATGCTTGACATAAAAATATCCACCCAGTTCCCTGATTGGCCATTAATCCGGCAAACCCCCGGGGGTAAGGGAATCTGGGGGCAATCCCGGTTCCACATCGATAATCCTGATATTCCGGAATGCGATTATTGGGTGGTTTATGAAGGATTGTTACAGAAGGAAACCATTGCCTGTCCAAGAGATCATACTATTC
>JBAVWM010000194.1:0-1604 GCA_049697815.1 Methanoregula sp.
GATCCTGACCTCGGCACCGAATGCCGTATCCTGGGGACCGAACCGTCTGGACGTATTTGTCCGGGGAACGGACAACGCCTTGTACCACAAGTGGTGGGACGGCTCTCACTGGGGCGGCTTTGAGTCGCTTGGCGGGATCCTGACCTCGGCACCGAATGCCGTATCCTGGGGTCCGAACCGTCTGGACATCTTTGTCCGGGGAACCGACAGTGCCCTGCACCACAAGTGGTGGAACGGTTCAGCGTGGGGCGGCTTTGAATCGCTTGGCGGGATCCTGACTTCAGGGCCCAGTGTCGCATCCTGGGGACCGAACCGTCTGGACGTATTTGTCAAGGGAACGGACGGTGCCCTGTACCACAAGTGGTGGAACGGATCAGCATGGGGAGGTTTTGAATCGCTCGGCGGTACATTGATCTCGTTCCCTGATGTGGTCTCGTGGGGGCCGAATCGTCTTGACGTGTTTGTTATGGGGACAACCGGGGCCCTGTACCACAAGTGGTGGGACCCGTGGTCACGCCTTAACTTCGTGATGCAGCACCAGCAGCAGACCAACTGGTGCTGGGCGGCAACTTCCGCAAGCGTAAGTGCCTTCTTCAACCCGTCCACGACCTGGACCCAGTGCAAGGTCGTAAACGCGGAACTGGGGAGGAGCGACTGCTGCACCAGCGGGTCAAGCTCGGACTGCAACAAGTCGTGGTACCTTGACAAGGCGTTAACGAGAACGGGCAACCTGCAGACCTGGTCGTCCGGCGCGGGATCCATGGCGAATGTATCCGGTGAGATCAACAACAGCCGTCCGCTGTGCGCACGCATCGGGTGGTCCGGCGGTGGCGGGCACTTCGTCGCCATCGATGGTTATAACAGCGACACCAATATGGTTGCAATTGACGATCCCTGGTACGGGGCATCCGATGTGACGCTCCCGAACTTCCAGACCGCGTACAAGGGATCGGGATCCTGGACGCACAGGTATTTCGTGAAACCGTAAGGAGGTGATCAGAATGCCCATTATTTACCCAAAAGAACCTAAGGAAGCAACTGAAGCGATCAGGACCGGCCTGAACCTGATGGCTGAAAAGCGTGCATTCAGCACACCCCGTCTCCGGCGGGCTCTTGCTGAGAATGCCGAAGCCCCGGAAGCAGCGCAGGCATTGCCGGTGTATAATCTTGGCCTGTCCGATATCGGCAAAAGCCGGGATATCGGCGCTGCAGTCCATACCGGCTGGCGCTATGCTGTCAGACAGAACAAGGAAATCGTTGCAAACGGCGAGACGATCATCGATCCTGAAGGCAGGCACCATTTCGCGGCAACAAACGAGGGTCCGCTTGTTGAAGGGACAATGCGTGCCATCGAAGCAGCTGAGGCCGAGGCTGTTGTAAAAAAGGGAAATTACGAGGTAAGGTTCCTCCAGGTCCCGGCACTCTATGTAACAGCGCTCTGGCTGGTTGATAAAAGCGGAAAAGCCGATCTCGCCATACCGGTAGAGCCGACACCCCCACCCCTGGTGGCAAACAAGCTGATGCCCTTTGCGGATCTCCTGGCAATCCTGCAGGAAAAAGCAAAATCCGTGTCAGCAGCTGAGATGAAAGACGAAACCCTGGGC